>NZ_JBBMFA010000113.1:0-83685 GCF_040096265.1 Ruthenibacterium intestinale | reverse complement strand
TCAGTCCGGCGGTGGATGCGAAATTTGGCAGTACATAAATGAATTTGTCATTTCATGCGCTTGCGTGGCCTTGTGTCACGCAGGCGCATTTTGTTTGTCCGACCTCTGGACACTTTGTCCAGAGGTGCGGGGCGGCTCCCCAGGGTGCCGCTCCCCGCCAGCTCCCCATTTTGTTTCCGCTCAACACATCAACCGAAACAAAATGGAGGACAAGCTATGACAACGATCAATCTGAAAGATTTTTATTATTGGTACTTAACGGACGAGCTGGTGGAGGTGCCTGACGAGGTAGCCGAGGAACTCATGGCCAGTAAGCGGCGCGAGGCCGCCCATGCGGAACGGGTGCGCTACAACAAGGCTTATTATTCCCTGGATTGTGACGATGGGCTCGAATACTCCGCCTGCCTGCACGAGCCCAGCCCCCAGGAACTTATGGATCGCAAGGAGCTGTTCTTCCGGCTGTGGAACGCCCTCAACTCCTTGCCGGAAATCCAGGGTCGCCGCGTGGACGCTCATTTGATCCTGGGAAAGAGTTACCGTCAGATCGCCCGCGAGGAGGGAGTGGACAAGAGCGCCGTCCGCTGCTCCGTGAAATGCGGGATTGACCGCATGAAAAAATATTTGCAGGAAAATTTCTAAGTTACCATCTCCATTCACCCCTCTTTTTCTGGTGGTATGTGAGAGGAGGTTTTCTCTCCGCAAAGGAGGCGCGGGGGCCACAGGTCGCCGCCCCCCTTTGTGGGGGAGCGCCGCCGCCGAGTATGGCTGTCTTATGACGGGGCAAGAAAATGAGCGCGGCGCTCCCCGCCATTTATGAAAGTGAGGGATAACAGAATGGACTATGATCCTATGTTGGCTGCTATGCTGTCCCAGCCGTGGAGCAACAATGCCTGCCGTGGCTACGTCATCTACGCGATGGAGAACTGCGGGTTTTCTCCCAACGACATCCGGCGCGTGGTGGCGGAGCTCTATGAGGTTTTCGACATCTGCAGTCTGGAAGAGGCCCAGCAGCACTTTGAGGAAAGCCCTTACTGACTTCTGGACAAAGTGTCCAGAGGTACATATCCGGCCAAAGGCCAGCACTTCGCGGTGCTGGCCTTTGCTATGTTTCAACACATTTTATCATTGTATGGGAGGGATTTTATGCAGGCGCAGGTCAAATATAAAAGTGAAATCAAAACGGCTGTTCTCGGAGATCGGACGATCACCGTCAAAAATCTCACCCCCGTTTTTTCCCCGCAGGAGCTTGAAAAGCACAATCGCGAGATTGAGCAGCGGCTGTTTGACGTGTTCCGCAAGTATGCCGGGCAGCGGGGGTAGGCCGGAGTCATCCTTGTTGTAGGGGGGCGGCAGAGGTATAATATACTTGTAGGTTGGCTCCCAACGAACAGAAAGGGAGCTAATTATGGATAATAGAATTGATGCAATTTACGGGCGGCAGTCGATTGACAAAAAGGACAGTATCAGCATTGAAAGTCAATTTGAATTTTGCCGATATGAGTTAAAAGGCGGTGAGGGTAAGGAATACAAAGATAAAGGGTATTCCGGCAAGAACATTGAGCGCCCCGACTTCCAGCGGCTTTTGCAGGACATCCGGCTTGGCCTGATTAAGCGGGTGATTGTCTACAAGCTGGATCGGATCAGCCGTTCCATTGTAGACTTTGCAAAGCTCATGGAGCTGTTCAAGCAATACGATGTGGAGTTTGTTTCCTGTACGGAAAAATTTGATACTTCCACCCCGATGGGCCGGGCGATGCTCAATATCTGCATTGTCTTTGCACAGCTTGAACGTGAGAGCATCCAGATGCGTGTGCAGGACGCTTTCTATTCCCGGTGTGCCAAAGGTTACTATATGCGGGGGCGGACGCCATACGGCTTTGATACCGAGCCCATTGTTATGGACGGGATCAAGACAAAGAAGCTGGTGGAAAATGCGGAAATGGATTTTGCCGAGCTCATGTTTCAAATGTATGCGGAGCCAGGCAATTCCTACGGCGATATAACCCGGTACTTTGTCAAACACTCCATCAAGGTCTATGACAAGGCGCTGCAACGGGCCTTTATCTCCAAACTGCTGAGAAATCCCGTTTATGTCCAGGCTGATATGGACATCTACGAATATTTCAAGGCCCAGGGCGTAAAAATCGAAAGTCCCGCGGAAATGTTCACAGGGGACAATAGCTGCTATCTCTATCAAGGGCGCGAGGGCGAGGAGCAAATCCTTGTGATTGCCCCGCACCAGGGGCGCATTTCTTCCCAGCTCTGGCTGACTGTTCAGCGCAAGCTGTCACAGAACACCTCTTTCCAGAATGGCCGCAAATGCCATAATACATGGCTGGCCGGGAAAATCAAGTGCGGGCGCTGCGGCTATGCGCTGGCTGCTCTGAGAGCCCAAAATGGCGTTACCTACCTGCGGTGCAAACAGCGGGCGGAAAATGGGAGCTGTGAGGGGGCCGGTACGCTGACAGCGCAAAACATGGAGGCGTTTGTGTACGGCGAGATGGTTAAGAAGATGCAGAAATTCCACACGCTGAAAGGCGGAAAGGAACAAAGCTATAATCCGAAGCTGACCGCCGCCCGTGTTGCCCTTGCAAAGACAGAGAGCGAGATCGAGAAACTTCTGGACACTTTGTCCGGGGCAAACCCGCTGCTCCTGCAATACGCAAATAACCGTATTGAGGAACTGGACGCGGAACGTCAAAAGCAGCTAAAGCTGGTGGCTGATCTCACCGCTAATTCCGTTTCCGCTTCACAGATTGACAGCATCACGGGCTATCTGGATGATTGGGAGTCCGTGAGCTTTGACGATAAGCGCAAGGTGGTTGATATTCTCATATCACAAATTGACGCTACCAGCGAGAGTGTTACAATCCACTGGAAGATCTAAAACCTTTTCACTTGGCATTATGCCTTTGTAAAAAATAGTTTGCTTGACAGAAGCAGAAATCGCTTTTACAATCATTTTATCAATTGGATGAAAGAACAGCGAGTGAATATGAAACAAAGAAAAAATTTTTTTGATGCAGCCAGAGTGGGAGTGGCATTGCTTGTTGTGGCCCTTTTGGCCTTGTGGTGGATTTACCGCTATTATGAAACTCGTTCGGAGTCATCTACCACATTTGTGATGGATACCGTGATGCAGCAGAACGTGTATGGGCCGCGTGCGAAAGAGGCGATCCAGCAGGTAACCGACCGGATCGCATCCATGGAAAGCGAATTATCTTTGTACGAAGAAACCAGTGATATTGCGCGGCTGAATGCAGCAGCAGGAGAATCGTTTGTGAAACTGTCTTCTGAAACGTATCAGCTTTTGGAGCAGGCTAAGACGCTGAGTGCACAAGCGCCAGATGCATTTGCAATTACCATTGCGCCACTCACTCTTGCCTGGGGAATCACAACAGATTCCCCGAGAGTGCCGACGCAGGAAGAAATCGATGAACTTTTGCCATTGGTGGATGACCAGGCTTTAATATTGCGTGACGGACAAGGCGTGCTGGAAAAGAAAGGCCAGGCGGTGGATTTGGGCGGAATCGCCAAAGGTGCTGCATGTGACGCTGCGGCGGCCATCTACGATGAGATGAAAGTGGAAAACGCTTTGCTGAATCTGGGCGGAAGTACGATTTATGCAAGAGGTACCAAGCCGGATGGGACGGCATTCCGAATCGGATTTCGCGATCCGGCTGGTGACCAGAGCAGTGCGTTGCTCTCTTTTTCGCTTCAGAATGCAGTTTTTTCTACTTCCGGCGGATATGAACGTTTTTTTGAACAGGATGGTGTACGCTACCAGCATATTTTGGATCCGCAGACTGGATGGCCGGTTCAGAGTGATCTTCTATCTGTAGGGGTTCTGATGGAAAACGGTGCAGAGGCCGATTTCTATTCGACCGCGCTCTTTGCAATGGGACGGGATAAGGCACTGGAATACATGCAAAAAGGCATTTCAGCTATTCTCTTGGATGAAGAGGGAACGTTGTATGTTTCGTCTGTTTTTCGAGATTCCTTGGAGCTACTCACGGATGATTATCAGGTGGTGTACGTGGAATGAAAAAGGGAAGAACAGGGAAAGCGTATCGGGTTGCACTCGTGGGAATGTTGTTTGCGTTGGCTATTGTGCTTTCGCTCGTAGAGGGAATGCTAACACCTTTGTTGGGACTGCCGCCTGGAGTGAAACCGGGTCTTGCCAATATTGTTGTAATGTATGCCCTGTTTTTTCTGGGAGCATCTCAGGCGGCTACATTGGTGGGGCTGAAAGCTTTTTTTGTCTTAATCACTCGTGGCATTGTGGCGGGAGCGCTCAGTGTGTGCGGTGGGATGGCTGCTCTTTTCGTCATGTTGCTTGCAAGAAGAGTAGCGGGCGGCAATTCGTATTTTATTTTATCTGTCAGTGGCGCGATTGCACATAATGTGGGGCAATTGTGCCTTGTCAATCTTTTGCTGACCCGTTCTGTTTATACATTTTACTATCTTCCGGTTTTGCTCATTTCCGGTTTGGTGATGGGATCGCTTACCTCGCTGAGTCTGAAAGCCTTGCTTCCGGCGCTCGAAAAAATAAATTGTGATATTATTGAGAAAAAATCTCAATAGATACTTGACATTAATAATTTGGAGTGCTATAGTAAGTACAGCAGAAATGCTTCAGGAAGTTAAATGAAAAATATTTTTTATGGAGGAAATGAATATGTCTAAATTTGTATGCACCGTTTGTGGTTATGTTTATGAAGGCGAGAGCCTGCCCGCTGATTTCACTTGCCCCATCTGCAAAGCTCCGGCTTCTAAATTTCAGGAGCAGAAAGGTGACATGACCTGGGCTGCCGAGCATGTGGTCGGCGTGGCGCAGGGTGTGGATCCCGAGATCCTGCAGGGCCTGCGTGACAACTTTAACGGCGAGTGCAGCGAGGTTGGTATGTATCTGGCGATGGCTCGTGTGGCACATCGCGAGGGTTATCCCGAGATTGGCCTGTACTGGGAGAAAGCCGCTTATGAGGAGGCGGAGCATGCTGCCAAGTTTGCTGAGCTGTTGGGCGAAGTTGTGACCGATTCTACGAAGAAAAACCTGGAGATGCGTGTAGAAGCGGAGAACGGTGCGACTGCCGGCAAGACTGCTCTGGCTAAGAAAGCGAAAGAACTGGGCTTGGACGCTATCCATGACACTGTTCACGAGATGGCTCGTGACGAGGCTCGCCACGGCAAGGCTTTCGCTGGTCTGCTGAACCGCTATTTTGGCAAATAAGTTTTTTAAATAATGAAAAGTGGGTGCGATCGCACCCACTTTTTTGTGTTATTCAAAAATATCGTGTTGGATGTGTTTTTCAGTACGTGGGTATACTGTTAATTTATTTTGACGATTGCAAGTGGCGAAGAAAATATCCTTTTGCTTAACGTGTTGTGCATTCAATGCTTTTTGGAGCCATTGTTCATCTTTTCCGGCATACTTGAGATTCTCTTTCAAAAGGACGCCGTCAATGATCAAGCTGACAGGTGGGTATTCCTGCATGGGAGTCAGATTAAGGTCTTCCGGTGTCACCGGTCGTTTCTTGACTTGAGGAAGCAGACTGATTTCTCCGTTGGTTTCCAGAATCGCACAAGCTAAGTCGTTCAGGTCAAAATATCCGCCGATACGACATTGCATGAGAAATTCGTTGATATCCATTTTTGCGGCGGAAAGATTTTTTTCGTAGATTTTCCCGTTTTCAAATAAAACAAGCGGTTTTCCATTAAAAAATTTTCGCAGTGCCATAGATTTGCAACTCCCTACGGCGATAGCCAAAGCAGCCAGAGCATAAATAATCATTGCAATCAAGGGCTTTAGAAAGTCGCCGCCCAAACTGGTGGCAAATTCAGCGGCAATGGAGCCGATGGTGATGCCGTTTACATAGTCAAACATACTCATTTGGCTCACTTGGCGCTGTCCCATCAACTTTGTTAAAAGAAACATGCTTATCAGCGAACCTAGTGTTGTAAAAATGATGGAAACAAATTCCATGGGGCAACTCCTTTCGAACATGATAAACATAGTATACGCATAAAAAATATTTGTATCCGAAGCAAAAATAAAGTATGATAAGAGCAGATACGCAAGGAAAAGGTGTGATGTCTTGGAACATGTTTTTATTGTGAATCCGATATCGGGAAAAGCGGATGCAAGTTTGTATTTGGTTCCGCAAATTATTGAACAGGCAAAAAAATGCAACATTTCCTATCGGGTTGAAATGACGCAGGCTCATCGGCATGCGGTTCAGCTGGCGCAAGCGTACGCACAGGCTGGCGATCCTGTGCGGCTGTATGCCTGCGGCGGAGATGGAACCCTGAACGAAGTGCTGGAAGGGGTGTTGCGTTCCGGAAATCATGAAGCCGAGGTGGCCAGTATTCCGTGCGGGTCGGGAAATGATTATGTTCGGAATTTTGGAAAGCCGCAAGATTTTTTAAACTTGGAAAATCAGATAAACGGTCATGCCATTTCGGTGGATTTGATGCGTACACAAACAGGGATTTCCGCTGCGATTTGCTCTGTGGGAATCGATGCAAAGGTGGCTTATAATATTCCAAAATATCGACGGATTCCGTTGTGTGGCGGGACTATGGCATACAACCTTTCCATTTTGGAAAACCTGTGTCGACCTCTGGGACAGAAGTTGCGCGTTGAAATTGACGGAAAAGTGTTTTGCGATCAGTTCCTGATTGCAACCATCTGTAATGGCTCCTACTATGGCGGCGGATATTGCGCCGCCCCGAAGGCGGATTTGCAGGACGGCGTTTTGGAAGTTGTATTGGTGCGGAAAATGAGTCGGCTGCGGATTGCAAGCGTTCTGGCCAAATATAAGGCGGGTGCGCATATTGCCGAAGATGGCACGGTGTGCCCGGATCTGCGCGATGTGTTGTATTGTTTTCATGCCCAAGAAGTCCATATTATACCCGTCGACGAAAAAAATACCATTGTGAACATCGACGGTGAATGTGGGCCGGCAGAGCGATTGGATGCGTGGGTGATGCCGGGAGCTGTACGCTTTGTTTTGCCGCTGCCTGTTTATGATTCTTGGACACAGAATAAACAAAAGGGACAAACGCTTTTTGTGCATTAAAGAAGACTGCCAGAGAGATCTGGCAGTCTTTTGTGTTTGTTCATAAAAATTTTTTATTTTCCCCTCTTGATTTTTCCGTAAAATGGGGTAAAATATGTTTAGCACTCAAGATAATAGAGTGCTAAGAAATAACAAAATTTGAGTTCAGGGGGAAATTGCAATGAAGATCAGACCTCTTGCTGACCGTGTGGTCATTAAAAATGTTGAAGCAGAGGAAACCACGAAGAGTGGTATTATTTTGACGGGTGCAGCAAAGGAGAAGCCCCAGGTATGTGAAGTGATTGCTGTAGGCCCGGGCGGCATGGTGGATGGCCATGATGTGACGATGACAGTGAAGCCTGGCGATAAAGTCCTGATTGCTAAATACGCTGGCACTGAAGTCAAAGTGGATGGCGAAGAGTGCGTGATCGTTCGTCAGTCTGATATTCTCGCTGTGTGCGAATAATTATAGTTTGAACAAAAAAAGGAGTCGATTGACATGGCAAAACAGTTACTGATGGGCGAAGAGGCCCGCAAAGCGCTCAGCGCTGGTATTGATAAATTGGCAGATACCGTCAAAATCACGCTTGGCCCCAAGGGTCGCAATGTGGTTCTGGGCAAGAAATTTGGCGCCCCGGTAATCACCAATGACGGTGTGACGATTGCAAAAGAAATCGAGCTGAAAGATGCTTTTGAGAACATGGGTGCACAGCTGGTTCGTGAAGTGGCAACCAAAACAAATGACGCAGCAGGTGATGGTACGACCACAGCCACTGTTCTGGCGCAGGCTCTGGTGACAGAAGGAATGAAGAATGTTGCAGCTGGCGCAAATCCCATGGATGTTAAGCGCGGCATGCAGAAAGCTGTTTCCGCAGCAGTGGAAGCGTTTAAGGCCAACAGCAAGACCATGAACGGCACCGCGGATATTGCTCGCGTGGCAACGGTTTCTGCTGGTGACGAGAACATTGGTAACCTGATCGCGGAAGCGATGGAGAAGGTTTCTGCGGATGGCGTGATTACCATTGAGGAAAGCAAAACGGCTGAGACTTATTCCGAGGTCGTAAAAGGTATGCAGTTTGACCGTGGTTATATCACACCGTACATGGTCACCGATACCGAGCGCATGGAAGCTGTTCTGGATGATGCTTATGTGCTCATCACGGATAAAAAGATCAGTGTGATTCAGGACATCCTGCCGCTGCTGGAACAGATTGTTCAGTCCGGCAAAAAGCTGCTGATTGTCGCAGAGGATGTGGAAGGCGAAGCGCTGTCCACTTTGATTGTAAACCGTTTGCGCGGTACCTTTACCGTTGTGGCTGTGAAAGCGCCTGGCTTTGGTGATCGCCGCAAAGAAATGCTGCAGGATATCGCAATCCTTACCGGCGGTACAGTTGTCAGCGAAGAGCTGGGCTATGAGCTGAAAGATGCTTCTATGGAGATGCTGGGCCGTGCTCGTCAGGTCAAAGTGACGAAGGAGTATACCACTATTGTGGATGGTATGGGCGATAAAGAAGCTGTTGCGGCTCGCATTGCACAGATTCGTGCGCAGATGGATGTTACCACCAGCGATTTCGACAAAGAGAAACTGCAGGAGCGTCTGGCGAAACTGTCCGGCGGTGTGGCGGTTATCAAAGTTGGTGCTGCTACAGAAGTAGAGATGAAAGACAAGAAGCTTCGCATTGAAGATGCGCTGAACGCTGCAAAGGCAGCTGTGGAAGAAGGAATTGTAGCCGGCGGCGGTACAGCCCCGATCAACGCAATTCCTGCTGTAGATAAGGTGATCGAGAGCCTGGATGGAGATCAGCGCACTGGTGCCAAGATTGTGCGTAAGGCGCTGGAAGCTCCTCTGCGTCAGATCGCTGAGAATGCTGGCTTGGAAGGCAGCGTGATCATCGATAAAATCGTGTCTTCTGGCAAGGTCAATTATGGCTTCAATGCGCAGACTGAGGAATATGGCGATATGATTGCTGCGGGTATTGTTGACCCGACTAAGGTGACTCGTTCTGCTTTGGAGAACGCAGCGAGCGTTGCTTCCATGGTGCTGACCACGGAGAGCCTTGTGGCAGATGAGCCGGAAGAGCCGGCCGCTGCTGCGGCTGCTGCGGGCGCAGGCATGGGCGGTATGGGCGGCATGTATTAATTTGTTGCCTGAATGGTACAATCGTATTAAAAAAGGGATCTGCGGGAGATTCTCCCGCAGGTCCCTTTTTATTTATATGTATAATGTTTTGCTGAAAGGGGAATAGTAGAAAAAACAGTAGTGGGTGGTTATTCCATGACGATAAGTGAACTTGAGGGATTGACGGATTTGTTAACCAGAGAAGCGGGGATCATTGACATTTGTAAAGAGGGCGCGCGCGATTCGGCAGATTTGGCCTTGAAGGAACTGTACGAGGATATGGCGCAGAGACACAGAGAACATTATCTGGAACTATTGAAGGAACTGCAGGAATAGGAGAGAAGATGATGTGTGACGGGAAAGAAAAAAATCGTATATCTGAAATTGCAAGCTTTCAAAAAGCGCTTTCGAGTTGTTATGAAGAAAATGCGGCCATGTGCGATTCAAAAAAGATAAGTTGATGAAAATTCTTTGTGAAGAGGAGGATCTGCTGTTTGAGTTGCATGGTGAAATGAAAAAGCGGGAATGGAGTGCTTCTCAACAGGCTGCCCCTGAAAAAATTGCACAGGTTTGTTTAAAATTCACACAAATCAAGAAATGAACACCAAGAGAAAAGAAGAGAAAATAAACTGCGGAACATTCTGAAAGGACATGTGTTCCGCAGTTTTTTGTGGATAGAAGAAAAAGAAGTTTAAAGAGAAAAAATATTGCGATTTTTTTAACAAGAATGAAAAAATACGGTTGCAAGTGAGGGAGTTTTCCACTATAATATAAAAAGATATCGTGAAAAAACAGGGAGGTAGTTTTATGGACTTTGCTCCATTCCTGACCGTTGCGGCGGCGATGAACAACCTGGAGGGCGAACCGTCTTTGGGTGTTGTAGTCGTAACAGGTCTGGTGCTTGTCTTTGGTGTGTTGATTTTGTTGTACCTGATCATTACACTGGAAGGCGTTATCTTTTCTTCAATCGATAAGAAGAAAGCAGAAAAGGTTCAGGCTGCGAAAGCGCAGAATGCTGCTCCGGCGCCCAAGGCTCCTGCAGTGCAGCCGGCTGTGAAAGCTCCGGTTGTGGAAGCAGGAATTCCCGGCGAGGTTGTGGCAGCTATCGTAGCTTCCATTGCGTGCATGGACGGCGGAAACCGTTATACGCTGCGCTCGCTGAAACGTGTAAAAACGGGACGGAATGCATGGGCTCAGGCCGGTGTTGCTTCTTATACCGATCCGTTTTAACTGAGGGGAGTGTGAAACATGCAAGGCTTTTTAGACGCTGTTACTGGAATTGCGAGTGAATCGGGTTTCATGGGGATTTTCCAGAACCCCGGTTATCTCATTATGATTATCATCGCCTGTGTGTTGTTGTATTTGGCGATTGTAAAACAATTTGAACCGTTGCTTCTTTTGCCCATTGCCTTTGGTATGCTGCTTGCAAACCTTCCGTTTGGCGACATTATCCACATGGAATTCTTCCTGACGGAGTCCGGTCACCCGGATTTTGTGAGCGTCTTGAACGAAGGCGGTTTGGCGGATATGCTCTATTTGGGCGTTAAGCTTGGAATTTATCCGCCGCTGATTTTCTTGGGCATTGGTACCATGACGGACTTTGGTCCGTTGATTTCCAACCCGAAGAGTTTGCTTTTGGGTGCTGCGGCACAGCTGGGTATCTTCACTACTTATATTGGCGCAAAGTTCTTGGGCTTTACTGGTCCCGAGGCGGCTTCCATCGGTATCATCGGCGGCGCCGACGGTCCTACGGCTATTTTTGTTACCAGCCAGCTGGCTCCGCATCTGCTGGGCGCGATTGCGGTAGCAGCGTACAGTTATATGGCGCTCGTGCCCATTATTCAGCCTCCTATCATGAAGGCCTTGACGACAAAGAAAGAACGCCAGGTCGTTATGAAACAGCTCCGTACAGTTTCCAAAACGGAGAAGATTCTGTTCCCGATTATCTGCACGATCATCATTTGTCTGATTCTGCCTACGGCTGTACCTCTGGTAGGTATGCTGATGCTGGGTAACCTGATGAAAGAGTCTGGCGTTGTGGATCGTATCAATAAGACCGCTGGAAACGAACTGATGAATATCATTACGATTTTCTTGGGCGTATCGGTCGGTTGCACGACCAGCGCAGATACTTTCTTCAATTTGCAGACGGCTTATATCATTGCGCTGGGCTTGCTTGCGTTCTGCTTTGGTACAGCTGGCGGCGTTCTGCTGGGACGTGTAATGTGCTGGGTTACCAAAGGTCAGGTGAACCCGCTGATTGGTTCTGCAGGTGTTTCGGCCGTTCCGATGGCTGCGCGTGTTTCTCAGAAAGTCGGTCAGAAAGAAAATCCGCAGAACTTCCTGCTGATGCATGCGATGGGCCCGAACGTGGCTGGTGTTATCGGCAGTGCGGTAGCTGCTGGTATCCTGATCAACATGCTGAAAGGCTGCATCTGATTCAGAAGGAATTTTTTGAAAAGCTGCTCCAAAAAGGAGCAGCTTTTCTTTCTTTTATAATGCATTTATGGTATACTGTACGTGTTTTGAGTGAACAGATAAAATTTATCAGCTAGGGGAACTTCATGAGTCAATCGTTGGATAATAAGTTTTTAGAATTGCGAAGAAACTATATTGCATCTCAGTTTGGAAAATTGAATGATGTTCAAAAGCAGGCCGTTTTTTATACGCAAGGGCCTTTGTTGATTTTGGCTGGTGCCGGAAGCGGAAAGACCACCGTTCTGGTCAATCGAATTGCCAATTTGATTCGTTTCGGAAACGCCTATCAGACAGAGAAGGCGCCTTTTGGAGTGTCTCAGGAGCTGGTGGATGAACTGGAACTATTGCTCCGTGAAAAAGGTACTCCATCTCCGGAGCTGGCTCCGCTTCTGGCTGAGCGGCCCGTATGGCCTTATCATATACTGGCGATTACCTTTACCAATAAGGCGGCGGGCGAATTAAAAAATCGACTGTCCAGTATGCTTGGAGAAGCCGGACAGGATGTTCATGCATCCACCTTTCATTCAGCATGTGTTCGAATTTTGCGGCGTGATGCTGAACGGCTGGGTTATCCCAAAAGTTTTACCATCTATGATACGGACGATCAGCAGCGGGCGATGAAAGAGGTCTATAAATCGCTGAATGTGGATGATAAATTTATTCCAATAAAAGCGGCAATGTCAAATATCGGGCGCTTGAAAGATAAAATGATCAGTCCAAAACAGGCATTGGCGGCTCCGGCCGATACGCGCGCAGGCTTGATTGCCAAGATCTATGATGCCTATCAGAAGCGGCTGCTTCATGCTGGTGCCATGGATTTTGACGACTTGATTTATCAAACCGTTCGTCTGCTTCAGGAGTGCGAAGACGTGCGGGAATTTTATCAGTCGCGCTATCAATATGTGCTGGTGGACGAATACCAGGATACCAGTGTAGCTCAATTCCAGTTGGTGTATCTTTTGGCAGGCGCACATCGCAATGTGTGCGTGGTAGGAGATGATGACCAAAGTATTTATCGTTTCCGTGGCGCTACCATTGAAAATATTCTGAATTTCGAAGAGCATTTTCAGGGCGCAAAGGTGATACGTCTGGAACAGAACTATCGCTCCACTTCCACAATTTTGGATGCGGCGAACTGTGTTATTCAGAATAACCAGGCGAGAAAAGGCAAAACTCTGTGGACAGACAATGGCCAGGGCGATAAGATCCTTTATTATGAAGCAGATTCTGAAATGGAGGAATCAGCCCACGTTGCTACGGTAATCGGCCAGAATCTTCGCAAAGGAGCCAAACTGCGCGACCATGCTATTCTGTACCGTATGAATGCGCAGTCAGGACCGATTGAGACCTATTTTGCCCGTGCGGGCATTCCGTATAAAATTGTAGGCGGGCAGCGCTTTTATGACCGCAAGGAAATCAAAGATATTATTGCGTACATGGCCGTTGTTGCCAATCGACAGGATGATTTGCGCCTTCGCCGAATCATTAACGAGCCGGCAAGAAAAATTGGAGCGACTACTGTTCAGAATGCGGCGGATATTGCAAGCGGGCTGGGAATACCGATGTTGGATGTTATCGAGCATTGCGGTGAATACCCCGCTCTTGGGCGCGCGGTCGGCGCTTTGCAGAAGTTTTACGGTATTTACGAACAGCTGATAAAAGTATATGAAACTCTGCCGTTGGATGCCTTTGTAACAGAACTGCTGGACATTACAGGGTATCGGGCCATGTTGGAATTGGCGGGCGAGGAAGGTCAGACACGTCTGGAAAATATTGGCCAGCTGGTTTCCAGTGTGAAAACATATGCTGATCAGCGGGGTCCGGAAGCTTCTCTGGAAGGGTTCCTGGAAGAGGTTGCGCTGATCAGCGATATTGACAGCTATGATGATCAGGCCGATGTGGTCGTTTTGATGACAATGCACGCAGCTAAAGGGCTGGAATTTGATTATGTGTTCATCGTCGGCCTTGAAGAGGGAATTTTCCCAAGCGAAATGAGCCGCTATTCCAATGAGGATTTGGAAGAGGAACGGCGGTTGTGCTATGTGGGAATTACGCGTGCGCGCAAAGAGCTGTATCTTTCCAGCGCTAATTCGCGTATGATGTTTGGCCAAACCAAGCGAAATAAGCATTCACGCTTTTTGGATGAGATTGATCCTGACCTTCTTACGGTGGAGCAAAGCCCGGTTGCACGGCAGATGCAAATGGTGCGGCAGCGTTATCAAAGCGATGCAAGAGGCGGTTATCCTTCCAATAATTCCGGAGTATATCTGAATCGTGAGTATAATCGTGTACCTGCCAATTCGACAGGCGTCAATATTACGATCAAACCGCGGCAAACCGGAACGAGATTGACTTCCGGGATTCAGGCCGGTTCGGCCATTCAGGCGGGCAGTGTTGCAGCACGTCCGCAGCAACAGGTGCCTTCGAGAGATGGAGATAAGAATTTCCGAGTGGGCGATCTTGTGGAGCACAAGGTGTTTGGTCGCGGAGTGGTGCAGAAGATCACGCCCGTGGCCGGAGATACCATTGTGGAGATTCGCTTTGAAAAGGCTGGCGTGAAAAAGACCATGGCGAATTATGCACCGCTGAAAAAAGTTTGAAGAAGCCGGAGAAGGGGCGAAAAAAGTGAGAGGAAAACTGATTGTTCTGGAAGGACTTGACGGGAGCGGCAAGGCGACCCAAACAGAACTTTTGTGGAATGCACTGACACAAGAGGGATATGCAGTAAAAAAAGTTACGTTCCCGGACTATGAAAGCCCCTCCAGTTCGCTTGTCAAAATGTATCTGGCGGGGGATTTTGGAACAGACGCTGAAAGCGTAAACGCATATGCCGCTTCCAGTTTCTATGCGGTAGACCGTTATGCGAGCTATCGCATGAACTGGTGGGATTTTTATCAGAATGGTGGAATCGTTCTGGCGGATCGCTATACTACTTCCAATGCGGTTCATCAGTGCGCAAAACTGCCGAAAGAACAATGGGACGAATATCTTTACTGGCTGTTCGATTTTGAATATAATAAAATCGGAATTCCCAAACCGGATCAGGTGATCTATCTGGATGTGGATCCGGATGTATCACAAAAATTGCTCACGAAACGGTACGGCGGCGATGAAAAGAAAAAAGATATTCACGAGCAGAATTTGCATTACCTGGAACATAGCCGTGCTGCGGCACAATATTGTGTGAAAACACTTGGATGGAAACGGATTCAATGCTCTCAAAATGGAGAGATGCGTGCAAAAGAGGAGATTCAGAAAGATATCCAAACTTTGGTAAAGCAAGTTGATTGAAATCTGAGAACAGAGGTGCAAAATGGACGAAAAGCGTTTGTCTCCGAAAGAGCAGGAGTATGTGGAAAAGCTTGCGCAGGTATATATTGCGCTGGCTCAGCTCCCGGCGGAGCAGCAAAAAGAATATGCGGAAAAGATTCAGGAGCTTCGGCATAGACTGGATCGCCTTACGCCGGAACAGAAGCAGGCATATGATGAAAAACTTTACGAGCTTGCACAGCAAGTACGTGCGAAAGGAAAGGTGAGTCAGGCCTCTTCGGAACCGAAGAAAGAACCGCTGCAGCCGGAGCCTCAAGTGCAGGAGCAATGGCAGACGCAAGAAGATTCGCCGGAGGAGCCGGAAGAGTACGAAGATGAACCGCCCAAGAAGAAAAAGAAGAAAGGGCGTGGCTGTTTTATTGTGCTGCTCCTGCTTTTGGTGATTATTTTTGCGGCGATTGGCTTGGGTGGAACACTTGTTTTGCGGGAACTGAATGGAAGCCGGGGACAGGTCATTGAAAAAGCAACGGTAGAGGTAGAGCAGGGGGCCGGCCCGTTGACCATCGGGCAAGCGCTTGAGGAAGCTGGCATCATTCAATCTGCACAGATTTTCCGGCTGTATGTCAAGTTGGAAGGCGTCGCACCTGCTTTGCAGTATGGCAGTTTTGAGCTGAGCTCCGATATGACTTATGATGAGATTTTGGAGGTTTTACAGCAGCCCCAGGATAATCGGGATACGGTGCGTGTGACATTCCCGGAAGGAATCCCGGCTGTTCAGTTTGCACAGCGGATGGAAGAGGCGGGCCTGTGCACGGCAGAGGAATTTTTGGATGTAGCCAATAACGGAGATTTCAGTCAATTTACGTTCTGGAACAAACGTGACGAAAATCCGAATCAGTTTATGGCTTGTGAAGGCTATTTGTTCCCGGATACGTATGATTTCTTCGTGGGCGACGATGTATATAACATGGTGGCCAAAATTTACGGAGAATTCGACAAAAAGTTCACTGAGGAAATGTACCAGAAAGTGGATGAAATGGGATTCACGTTGTCTGAGTTTGTAACGCTGGCATCGATTGTGCAGGAAGAAGCGGGCGGAGCCGAACATCAGGCAGATGTGGCTGCGGTCTTTATGAACAGATTGGCTGAGAATTCTCCTGTACCGCGTTTGGAAAGTAACTGTGCCAGTTATATTAAAAACGACAATGACAACAACTATATCAACAATACCATTGCACCGTATTACGGCGGATGGGATAATATTCCGCAAAATATCATCGACAATTACGACACATACAATGTGGCGGGGCTTCCGGCCGGCCCGATTTCCAACCCTGGCCTGGAGGCGATGACCAATACTTTGAAATATGCGGAGAGTCCGTATTATGGTGATTATTATTTCTTTGTAACGGACACATTGGGGAACTACTATTTTAATAAGACCGCTGAAGAGCATCAGGCACAAGTGGACAAGCAAAAAGCGGAAGGCACGATGCCCGGCTAAAAAACAAAAGCGGCGCTTTGAAGCGCCGCTTTTTATGTGGAAGGACTGAGAGTTTTGAATAAACCGGAATTGTTGAGTCCGGCAGGTGATTTGGAGCGTCTGCGCTTTGCGGTTCGATACGGCGCGGATGCTGTTTACATCGGTGCGACGGAATTTGGAATGCGTAGTGCGCCGAAAAACTTTACCGTCGATCAAATGCGTGACGGTGTTTTATTTGCCCACGAACATGGATGCCGGGTCTATCTCACGCTGAACACCGTGCCGACCAATGAAGAGGTCGCGCGGATGCCTGATTTTGTTCGTCAGGCGGCGTCTACGGGCATCGATGCGTTCATTGTGGCGGACTTGGGTGTATTGGCAATCGTAAAAAAATATGCTCCCGATGTAGAGATTCATTTGTCTACTCAAGTGGGCATCTCCAATTACATGGCGGCGAATATGGCCTATGAGCTGGGGGCAAAGCGTGTTGTTTTGGCGCGGGAATTGTCTTTGCAGGAAATTGCGGTCATTCGGGATCATACACCGGAAAAATTGGAATTGGAGGCTTTTGTGCATGGGGCCATGTGCATGTCTTATTCCGGTCGATGCCTCTTATCTCACTATCTTACGGGCAGAGATGCCAACCGGGGAGAGTGTACACAGCCTTGCCGTTGGGCGTGGAATCTCGTGGAGGAACACCGACCGGATCGCCATTTCCCCATCGGGGAAACGGAAGAGGGCAGTTACATTTTAAATGCAGATGATTTATGTACGGCGCCGTTTTTGGATTTGATTTGTGAGGCGGGGGTTGACAGCCTGAAAATCGAAGGAAGGGCGAAGACGTTCTATTATGTTGCCAGTACCACAGCAGCTTACCGAAAGGCCTTGGATGCTTATTTGAGAAGTTCGCAGAAGTTTATATGTCCGGAAGAAGTGCTGGAAGAACTGACAAAGATTTCTCATCGGCGATATTCCCCGGGCTTCTATTTTGGAAAGGAAGACGCCATACAAAATGTGAAGGCCGGCGGGTATATTCGTGATTGGGAAGTAGTAGCCGTGGTAGATGACTGGAAAGATGGCACGGCTTTTTGTACACAGCGCGGGAAATGGAATTTGGGCGACCCGCTGGAAGCGCTGACCCCCTCTGGTGATGTGGTCAGATTTTGTCCGGATTGGATTTGCGATCAGGAAGGGCAGCAAATTGATTCCACTCCACATGCAATGATGCGTTTTTCCATTCCGTCTGCCATTCAGATTCCAACGTATTCCATTTTGCGCAGAAAGATAGCGACATAAAAAAACAGGACGCACACATTCCGTTGTGCGTCCTGTTTTTTGGTGTAATGGCAACTGGCTTTACATGCGCTTGCGGGCAAAGCGTTGTGTAAAGCGGTTGGCTTGTCAGAGGCTCCAAAAGCGATTCAGTGATTCCTTTAATGATTCTTTTGAGTGGATTGACTGCATTTCAGACCAGTGCGATGGGAAAAGTTTGCGATAGTTGGAAGTTCGATAGCGCGTATCGATCAAAAGAAGGACGCCGCGGTCTGTTTCCGTTCGAATAACGCGTCCGGCGGCTTGCAAAACTTTGTTCATACCGGGATATTGATACGCATATGCAAATCCTTCGCCCAAGGTTTCTTCATAGTAAAGCCGGAGAGCATCTTGCCGAGCCCCAATCTGTGGGAGTCCGACTCCAACAATTACACAGCCGACCAGTCGTTTCCCTGGCAAATCGATTCCTTCAGAAAAAATACCGCCCAGAACGCAAAAACCGAGAAAAGAGCTTTCCGCTGTAAAATGTGAAAGGAAGGCTTCTTTTTCGCTTTCTTCCATGGAAGGCTGTTGTGCAATAACATTTAAATGAGGAAAAAGTGACTGGAATCGTTCACACACCTCTGCCAGATAGCGGTGAGATGGGAAGAAGATAAAGTAGTTTCCCCGATGTGCCTCTGCACAGGTCGCAATCATTTCACAAACTGCATCTATGCTTGCGTGCCGGTCCGCGTATTTGGTGCTGATGGAATCGGCGCTCAAAAGGCAAAGATTTTCCTTGGGGAAAGGACTTTCCAGAAGGATTCGTTTGGAATCGTCTCCACCACCCAGTGTCTGTATAAAATAGTCGACTGGTGTCAACGTTGCGCTGAACAGAATACTGGCTCGTCCCAGCTTCATAGATTCATCCAAAAAAATCGATGAATCGAGGCACAGAAGTTCCAGAGATATTTCTGTTCCCGAGAGTGTCAGCAGAGAAGTGAAGTGTTCATCGTAAAGTTCCCAAATTTTTAAGAAAAAGCAGACATCAAAATACAGCTGCAAAATTGTGTCGTGCAATGCACCTTCCCGATGTTCTTCCAGCCATTCCTCTGCGGCGGAAGAGAATGCGGGAAGAGCACGGGCAATTTCCACTTTGCCTTCCTTGCAAAGGAGAAAACGCTCCTCGCTTTCCTGAATTTGCTGGCGCAAAGAAATCCACTCACGATTCAGTTTTAAAAGTGCGCTTTTCAGTTTTCCACCGCCTTTTCCCAGCGCTTTTTTGGCTTCCCAAAAGTCGGATTTGCATAAGCGGGCAGAGTACATGCTTCGGGCGCGATCGACCAGATTGTGTGCTTCATCAACCAGAAAAATAAAGTCGCCGCCATCTGTAAAAAAGCGTTTCAAACTGACAACGGGATCAAAGAGGTAATTGTAATCGCAGATGATGCAGTCGCACCAGTTAGACAGGTCCAGCGCAAGCTCAAAAGGGCACAGTGCGTTTTCTTGCGCGAAAGAAAGGATGTTTTCTCTTGTAAAGGCATCTTCGCAGGACAGAAACCGGAACAGTGCACCGTTGATGCGATCGTAATAGCCGTTGGCAAGAGGACAGGCCTCTGGTGTGCATTCCCGATTCTCCATGGGACAGATTTTATCTTTGGCGGTGAGTGTCAGCGTTTTGACGTGCAAACCGGGCGAGTGATCGCGCAAACGGTGCAATGCGTCTTCTGCTGCTTGCCGTGTAATGGTTTTTGCTGTCAGATAAAAAATGCGCTCCCCGTGCTCCTCGCCCAGAGCCTTTAATGCGGGAAACAGAGTGGACATGGTCTTTCCGATTCCGGTAGGTGCGGCAGCGAACAGCCGGCTTTTTTCGCAAATAGTCAGGTAGACGGCACGTGCGAGCCGGTATTGTCCGGGACGGTAGTCAGAAAACGGAAAAGTAAGCGATTTTAAGCTTTCATTGCGTTGGATGCGCCACTGTTGTTCCATTTTGGCCCAAGGCGTATAAAGATGAAGCGTATCAGCAAGAAAATCCTGAAGCTGCGTTTTGGAAAAATATCTTCGATGACGTACGATCTCAGAAGTGTCGACTTGATAATAAGTCAGCTGAATCATAACACCTGCCAGCTGCTTCTCCTCGCAAAGAAATGTGCCGTAGCATTTCGCCTGCGCCCAATGCATGGGATTAAAATCTTCGGTTAAAAGTTCCGTGGGTGCGGTTGTGGTTTTAATTTCATCGACTACGTAAAATTCTTCTTCCTCAATCACTCCGTCGGCCCGCCCTTCCAGCAGATAGTGGATTCCGTCCACCTGACGGGAAGAGCGGAAAAACACTTCCGCATGATATTGTTGGCCTGCAGCTTTTTGAAGCTTTCGATGAATGCGGCTTCCTTCGTTGGCGCGGTCAAATCCGGAAAAACGGCTGTCGATACTGCCGCAGCGCAGTACAAATTCTATAAGGCTCCGAACAGATAATCTGACTTCTTCCATGACTACATCTCCAAGGTGAAAACCGCATTTGCGCGTACTTTTTCTTTAAGCATACCATGCGGTGAACGGGGCGGCAAGAAAACTTTTTCTTTTTCAGAAAAAGTGTTTGACAATTGAACAACATTTCGTTATAATGGACCACAATAACACCAAATGCAGTGACGGAAAGCAGTAGCATGTCCACCTGTATTCAAGAGAGCCGCCGGCGGTGTAAGTGCGGTATACAGACCATGTGAATCTCGTTCCATAGCAGCTTTGTCGAACGCTTTTAGCCAGTAGGGAAAGACGGATGCCACCGTTATCGGGCGGGCGCGTGTCTGGGCGCGCAGTGAGCGGCTGTCGAAAGGCAGCAAGCAGAGTGGTACCGCAGAGTGCTTTAACGGCCTTTGTCTCTGATTGTAAGGAGACATGGGCTTTTTTATTTTGTAAGAGGGGGGCGTATCTGATGTTATTGACAGGCGCGGATATTTTTGCAGAAGTTTTGGTGGAACAGGGAGTAGATACGCTGTTTGGTTATCCAGGCGGCGCGGTGCTGAACCTTTATGATTCACTGTACCATTATCGTGATAAGATTCACCACGTAATGACGGCGCATGAACAGGGGGCTGCACATGCAGCGGATGGATATGCCCGAGCTACCGGTAAGACCGGTGTGGTTCTGGCCACCAGCGGACCGGGCGCCACAAATTTAGTGACCGGAATTGCCACGGCGTATATGGACAGCATCCCTATGGTGGCGATCACAGGAAACGTGGGAACGTCTTTGATCGGACGTGACAGTTTTCAGGAGGTTTATATTACCGGTATTACCATGCCGATCACCAAACATAATTTTGTAGTAAGAAAAGTAGACGAGTTGGCCGACATTCTGCGGGATGCATTCCGCATTGCTCAAACTGGGCGAAAAGGACCGGTACTGGTGGATATCCCGAAGGATGTAACATCGGCCAAGGCGGAATTTGTGCCGAAAAAGCCCCAAATTCCGGAGATGCATACTTATATTGAGCAGAAGGATTTGGAACAGGCAGCAGAGATGATTAATGCGGCGGAGCGCCCTGTGATTTATTTCGGCGGCGGTGTGTCGGCGTCTCAGGCTGGCGAAGAACTGCTGGAACTTGCCCGCAAGGCGGAAATCCCGGCGGCATATACCATTATGGCGGCGGGAGTACTTGGATATGGTGATCCGCTGAATATGGGCCTTCTGGGAATGCATGGAAATCGAACAACCAACTGGGCAGTCAACGAAGCAGACTTGGTTTTGGCAATTGGAACACGTTTCTCGGACCGTGTTGCATTGAATCCTGACCAGTTTGCCAAGAGGGCCAAGATTCTTCAAATTGATATCGATCCGAGTGAAATTAACAAAAATGTGGAAGTGGATCACAGCCTGGTGGGAGATGTAAAACAAGTCCTCCAGCAGTTGCTGCCTTTGGTGAAACCGGCAAAACATCCCGACTGGATGGCATTGGTGCAATCCTGGCAGGCGCAGGATTATCATCCGAAAAACAGTTCTACTCGGATCACTCCGCACCAGCTGATTGGGAAAATTTGTGAACTGGCGGGTCCGGATGCCGTTTATGTCACGGATGTGGGACAGCATCAGATGTGGGCGGCTCAATATATCCGGCATATTCGTCCCCGCAGTTTTCTGACCAGCGGCGGTTTGGGGACCATGGGCTTCGGATACGGTGCAGCAATCGGCGCCAAATTGGCTGTAGGCGATCGTCCTGTGATTCATTTGACAGGTGACGGTTCCTTCCATATGAATCTGAATGAAGCATGCACTGCAGTCAGTTATGAGTTGCCGATTATTACCGTGATCTTTAACAATACGGTTTTGGGAATGGTCCGTCAGTGGCAGACTGCTTTCTATGAGAAACGATATTCCAGCACCGATCCGCACCGTAAAACCAATTATGTAAAACTGGCCGAGGGATTTGGTGCAAAAGGATATCACTGCGAAAGCGTAGCTGAATTTGCACAGGCTTTCGAGCAGGCACTGAAAAGCAAAGGCCCTGTATGGATTGAATGTGTGATTGACAAAGATGAGAAGGTTCTTCCCATGATTCCGGCGGGCGGTACCATCGAAGACATGATTATGGATTAAAGGGAGGCGGTAAGATGCAGAAGGAAGTATTGAGTATTTTGGTAGACAACCATTCCGGCGTATTGACACGCGTCGCTTCACTGTTCGGCCGCCGCGGCTTTAACATTGACAGCTTGACCGTATCCACGACCGATGACCCGAAGACGTCCCGTATTACGATTGTGGTCCATGACGATGCCAAGGTTTTGGAGCAGATTATCAAACAGACGGCGCGTCTGGAAGAGACACAGCAGATCTTTTCTTTGGATGCTTCACACAGCTTGCTGCGGGAGTTGCTGCTTGTAAAAATTGAAGCAGATGAAAAAAACCGTACAGAAGTACGTGAGATTGCAGAGATTTACAAAGCCAAAATTATTGATTTGTCTCGGGAAAGCATGGTCATGGAATTGACTGGAGAACCGGATAAAATCGACGGGTTTCTGGACGTGCTCTCTCCGTACAAAATTTTGGAGATGTGCCGTACAGGCGTCACGGCATTGGAGCGCGGCGGGATTCAGAAGCATCCGCGCGTGAAATAAGTATCTTCCGGTACGGGAAACCGTGCCCTTTGGTAAAAAAATTTAAAATAGAGGAGTAATGCGTTATGATCAAGAAGTACTATGACAGTGACTGCAACCTGAGTCTGCTGGATGGCAAGACGGTCGCGGTAATCGGCTTTGGCAGCCAGGGACATGCACATTCCATGAACCTGGCCGAAAGTGGAGTAAACGTGGTTGTCGGCTTGCGCAAAGGCAGCGGCCACTGGGACAAGGCGGCCAGCTTCGCACAGACTCACGAGAACTTCAAAGTAATGGAAATTGAAGAGGCCGCAAAGGCTGGCGACATTGTGATGATGCTGGTGCCTGACGAACTGGCTGCTGACATTTACAACAAGCAGGTCGCTCCTTATATGGAAGAGGGCAACGTCCTGATGTTCGCGCACGGCTTCAACATTCATTTCAATTTTGTGCAGCCGGCTAAAAACCTGGATGTTATCATGGTTGCTCCCAAAGGCCCCGGCCACACGGTCCGTAGCCAGTATGTGGAGGGCAAAGGCGTTCCCAGCCTGATTGCTGTACATCAGGATTATTCCGGAAAGGCAAAAGATATTGCCTTGGCGTATGCTTGTGGTATTGGTGCAGGCCGTGCAGGTATTTTGGAAACCAGCTTCCGTGAGGAGACAGAGACGGACCTGTTCGGTGAGCAGGCAGTTCTGTGCGGCGGTGTATGCGAACTGATGCATGCCGGCTTTGACACGCTGGTAGAAGCTGGCTATGAGCCGGAAATGGCTTATTTTGAGTGCATCCATGAGATGAAGCTGATCGTTGATTTGATCAACGAGGGCGGCTTCGGCAAAATGCGGTATTCCATTTCCAACACTGCGGAATATGGCGATTATCGTACCGGCAAGCGCCTGATTACGGAAGAAACCCGCAAGGAGATGAAGCAGGTTCTCACCGAAATTCAGGATGGCACATTTGCCAGTGAATTTATGCAGGAAATGAGCTCGGCGGGCGGCCGCAAAGCGAAATTCCTGGCGACCCGCCGTCGCGAGGCGGAGCATCCGGTGGAAGGCGTCGGCGCTGAACTGCGCAAGATGATGAGCTGGCTGCACAAATAAGCGACTCAAAAAAGAAACAGGCAGCGGTTCTCTTCCGCTGCCTGTTTCTTTATATGTTTCCTGGTGATTCAAAGACCGCCTGCCCGAAAGCGGGCAGGCGGTCAGGATTCAGGTCAAGTGTTTTCCCGTGCTTTCAGCTGTTCAATGAATTGCTTGGCAGTGCGCGGGCTTCTGCCGCCGGCACGAAGAGCAAAGGTTTCTGCCTGTGCCAGCAGTTGGTCTTTGGGCACTGAGAGGTCATACAGCACGGCAAGATTTTCTACGATGTGTTGGTACAGTGTTTTATCGGGGCGCGAGAAGGTAACAGTAAGGCCAAATCGTGCAGATAAGCTGAGCAATTCCTGCATGGTATCTGCCAGATGAATCTCGTCACCATCCCGATCGGCAAAACTTTCCTTGATTAGATGACGGCGGTTGGATGTAGCGTAAATAGCAAGGTTTTTACCCCGGCTTGAAACGCTTCCTTCCAAAATCGCCTTCAAAGCAGAAAAGTCATTGTCGTTTGAGGAGAAACTGAGGTCGTCAATGAACAGAATAAATTTGAGAGGATTTAGGCTCAATCGTTCTACAATGTCCGGGATCTGGTACAATTGAGCTTTTTTTACTTCGATCAGGCGCAGGCCCTCAGACGCAAATTCGTTGGCGATTGCTTTAACGGTACTGCTTTTGCCGGTCCCGGCATCTCCGTACAGGAGAACATTGCTGGCGGGTTTCCCGGCCAACAGTGCGCGGGTGTTGGCAATAACCTGGCTGCGTTCCTGTTCGTAGCCGGAAAGCTGGGCAAGTGATTGAGGGTCGGGATGTTTGACGGGCACCAGCTCGCCGTTGTTGACGGTGAAGACGTGGTGGCGGGCAAATATTCCATAGCCGCGCTGCGGCAAATCTTTCAAGCGCTGATGATAGGTAGCAGCAAAAGGAATGGTGTGTGTAGACCAGAGGGCTGGTTTGTCTTCCAATGGGACTTGCTCAGGAGAAAAAAGAGATAATTCCTGCAAGAAGTCAAGTTCCCAGTCCAGACAATCCTGCAGCGCTTTGTCGGCCGAAAGGTTTTGACAGTAAGCATGAATATAGAGGTTTTCATCCTCTAACACACTGTCCATCAAGAATTGACTCCAATCGGTTGTATGTGTGAATAAGGCTGCGGTAAACGCTCCGTATGCATCAGCCAGTTTTAATGTGTT
This sequence comes from Ruthenibacterium intestinale, assembly GCF_040096265.1. Lineage (NCBI taxonomy): Bacteria > Bacillati > Bacillota > Clostridia > Eubacteriales > Oscillospiraceae > Ruthenibacterium > Ruthenibacterium intestinale. The sequence goes on along the minus strand of NZ_JBBMFA010000113.1, from coordinate 58,648 downwards.
TTCAGAAGGAGCACACAAAAGAACGTCCAGTTTTTGAATGACGGGATTTTGCAGGAGATTTCGGAAAATCACCAAACTGTGGAGCTTGGTTTGAAGCACTTCACTGGTCATGGAAAACCCTCTTTTCAAATACTTTTTATCAGTATACAGCAAAAACTGTCGTGTTCGCAATGTTTTTGCTTGGCAAAGTATCGGCGAAGTGCTAAAATATTTCTTATATTGCGAAAGAGTGGGAGTGGAAGACTATGCTGACGCTGGATAAAATTTACCATGCAGCCTACGTTTTGAAAAAAATTGCGCGAAAAACGGACATGATTGCTGCGCCATTATTGAATACAGAGAGCAATATTTTTTTGAAAACGGAAAATTTACAGGTGACGGGCAGTTTTAAGGTGCGCGGTGCCTATTACAAAATCAGCCAATTGAGCGAAGAGGAAAAAAGTAAGGGCGTTATTGCATCCAGCGCGGGAAACCATGCACAGGGCGTGGCGCTGGCTGCGCAGGAGAACAAGATTCCCTGCACAATTTGCATGCCGGATGGTGCGCCCATCAGTAAAGTGGAAGCGACAAAATCCTACGGTGCGAAAGTATGTCTTGTAAAAGGGGCATACGATGAGGCATATGAATATGCCTGTAAATTGCAAAAGGAAAAAGGATATACATTTATTCATCCGTTTGATGATGATGAAGTAATTGCAGGTCAGGGAACCGTTGGCCTTGAAATTCTGGATCAGTTGCCGGAGGTGGATGTGGTGCTGGTTCCGGTAGGCGGCGGCGGTCTGATCAGCGGCGTTGCCTATGCAATCAAACACTTGCGCCCGGAATGCAAGGTATATGGCGTTCAGTCGGCGGGGGCTCCCAGCATGAAGGAGTCCATGGAACAGCATCAGATGCTCACACTGGACAGCGTTTCGACATTTGCTGATGGAATTGCGGTAAAACATCCGGGCGATTTGACATATGAGCTGGTCAATCAGTATGTAGACGGAATCGTTACCGTAACAGATGATGAGACGGCAGCGGCCGTTCTCGCGCTGATTGAACGCCAGAAACTGATTGCAGAAGGCGCTGGTGCGGTTGCTGTGGCTGCAGCTATGTATAATAAGGTGGATATCAAAGGCAAGAAGACAGTTTGCTTGCTGAGCGGCGGAAACATTGATGTGAATATCCTCAGTCGTGTTATCGCACGCGGCCTTATGATGGCAGGCCGTTCCAGCACGCTGACCATTGCTTTGGAGGACAAACCCGGCCAGTTGCAGGGAGTCAGTGAGGTCATCAGTCGCTGCGGCGGAAACGTAGTCAGTGTTCATTACAGCCAGGCGGATACCAATATGCGCATCACCAGCTGCTATCTTCATATTGGAATGGAAACCCGAGACCATGCACAAGTGGAACAAATCAAGCAGGAATTGGCAAAAGCGGGCTTCAACATTGTCCAGACGGTGAACGGATGAAAAAATCCCCGGGGAGTATCCCGGGGATTTTTTAAAGGGAAGAAAGAATCGTTTTTTCTAGACGAGACAATTCGCAGTCAAATTCTTCCTGACGGGAAGCTGACGCATAACATGCTTTTAAAGCAGACCTTGCCTGCTGTGCTTCGCGGTAGAGTTTGCAGGCTTGCCGAATTAGATCCCGTGTCGCTTTCTGGTTGAATCGAATGCGCTTTTTGCGAAGCATCAATCCGTTGTGATTCATAAAACGTGTGGCGTGAATCGTTCGCTGCGAATCAAACTCCAGCGGAAGATAAGCGCTGGAAAGTACGAAAGCCGTATTCTGTTCCGGAAGGAAGAGATGGTCAATTTTTCCGTATGGTTCAAAAGGGCAATAACAGGTGATGATGTGGTTTTGAGAAGAAAGCGCAATTTGGCGCAGCTCTTGCATCAGCAATCGCCCGGCGGCACCATACGGATCATCCAGAACAACAATATTTTCTGCCAGTTGAGAAACGGTTTGCTTGAACAGGGTGATTTGGTCAGGAGTTATGGCGCTCAACAGGCGAATGTCTTCCCACGCGCCCGAACCGGGCTGTGAAAAGTACCGACGTGCAAGCGTGTGCGCAAATTGCTTTACTTTAGCTGTATCGGTGCAGCCGAACACAGTGCGTTCCGTGTCCTGAAGAAGACAGGCGGCGGCGGAAAGGTAGCGTACGGAACGCTCCGATGCACGATGACTTTGTTCGGAAATTTCTGCAATTTGGCGACGATTCTGCGCTAACAGGGCAGGATTTAAAAACGAATCGAGAGAGATGACTCGTTCAAACGCCAAGGGATAGTCCGGCTCAAGAATGTGCGGTTCTGTGGCGTCAAATACAGCGAAATGCAGCCGTTGGCAAATGACACCGTCCAGAGAAGACGGATGTGCAGAACAGTGAATTCTTTCGACAGTTTCTCCGCAATCTAGAAGTTTTTGCCCAATGCGTGAAAGCAACTGAGATTTTCCGCAGCCGGGGCCGGCCTTTAAAAGAAGGACGGTGCCGTGCTCCAACTGTGGATAAGCATTTTTAAAATAACTGTGAAATCCGCTGGGGGAAAGTGACCCCAGAAAAAAATCAAGCGCTTTTCCCTGCATAGCAAACACCCCTTTTGTTCCATCATATGTGGAACCGGAGAAAATGCTACCAAAAGAAAAGCGCAATCTGATTTCTTACAACTCTTCGTCTGCCGGATATGTGTGTGCGCAGATTTCTTGTATTTTTTCACGAATGGAAACAAAGTCTGCAAAAGCAAGCGGCTTGTTCCCGGGGCTTCGAAGCAGTGCAGCAGGGTGCAGTGTGGCTGTAAAAAAGGTCCCGTTTTTTTCGGTCCAGGTTCCATGCTCTTTCATAACGCTGAAATCCGGCCGGATAATACGCTGGGCAGCAATTCGGCCAAGGCACACCACGATTTTGGGTTGAATCAGTCGGAACTGCTCCCGGAGATAGGGGATACAGGCATCCCACTCGTTGGGAAGGGGATCACGGTTCTGCGGGGGACGGCATTTGACGATATTGGTGATGAAAATGTTTTTCTCGCGGCTTAAATGAATCGCGCTGAGGTATTGATCCAATAATTGGCCGGAACGTCCCACAAAAGGAAGCCCCTGTTCGTCCTCACGCTGGCCCGGTCCTTCACCGATAAACATAATCTCCGCATGCGGATTTCCGGTGCCGAATACTACATTGGTTCGGGTTTCGCAAAGACCGCATTTGCGGCAATCAAGGCAATTTTTTCGAAGTGTTTCAAAGTCCATGAAATCATCCTTTTCTTCGAGCTCTTTTTTTAATTATAGCATATTTCCCTTGCAGTTTGGAACGCAGGTTGCTAAAATAAAGATGAACCTTAAAGGAGGATGTATGTATATGAAGATTTTGGTAGAAACTTCTGCTCGTCATGTTCATGTGACAAAAGAAGATTTGGAAAAACTGTTTGGTCAGGGCTATGAACTGACTGTAAAGAAAGAGCTGTCTCAGCCGGGACAGTATGCGTCCAATGAGCGTGTGACCGTGGTGGGTCCGAAAAAGGCTCTGCCTAATGTGTCCATTTTGGGGCCGGTTCGTTCTGCCACTCAGGTAGAATTGAGCTTGACGGATGCCCGCTCCATCGGAATTGTTGCTCCGGTTCGCGAATCCGGTGATATTGCTGGTTCTGCCGGCTGCAAATTGGTTGGCCCTGCTGGTGAGGTTGAAATCTCTGAAGGTGTTATCGCGGCAAAACGCCATGTTCATATGACTCCGGAAGATGCGGAAAAAGCAGGTGTTAAAGACAAGGATATCGTCAAGGTTGCCACCGGCAATGAAGGCCGCAAGGTCGTATTTGACGATGTGGTCATTCGCGTCAGCGAAAAATTTGCCACTGCCATGCACATTGATACAGATGAAAGCAATGCGGCGGGCGGCCCGAACAGCGGCGAGATCTTGCGCTGAATCGTTCTATGCAAAAAAAGAGCGGCAGTAATTACTGCCGCTCTTTTTTTGAAACAGATACAGTTTTGTAACAAGGGGGGGATAAAATGCAGTTGTAAGGAGGGAAGAAGGATGACAGCTGTTTTATACCGCAAAACGATGACTCATCAACCGAACACGCAAAGGGAACGTACAGAAAGACGTGCGCGATTCCGCTTGAAGCAGCTGGTGGCAGCTGCAGTTCTGACGGCCCTGCTGACGATTGGTTTAGGGCGCTTTTTAGTGATGGAAGGATATGTTTTGGAACCGATTCGGGTTGAGCCGGTAATGCAGCTTCCGGAACTTCCCAATGGGTGTGAGGCAGCAAGCCTGGCCGCTGTCCTTCAATTTTATGGCTATTCTGTTGATAAGTTGGATTTGGCCTATGGCTATATTCCTCGTGTGGATTTTTGGGAAGAGGATGGAATCCGTTATGGAGTGGACCCGAACGAGGCGTATCCGGGAGATCCTGCGACAGGTATCGGATTTTACTGCTTTGCCAAGCCTCTTGCAGAAGGAGCCAATCTTTATTTGCAGCAGCAGGAAAGCACACTATATGCCTATGATATCACCGGAGTAACACAGGCAGGGCTTCGTCAGTATTTGTCGGATGGGGTTCCGGTCATTGTGTGGATTACAATAGACGGAGAAATGCCCCGCTACAGCAATTATGAATGGACTGACCTGAGTACAGGAGAAACCATTTTAGGTTTGGCCAATGTACATTGTGTAGTGCTGACTGCCTTGGGGGAAACAAAATGCGTGCTCGCAGATCCGCTGGATGGCGAAAGAGTGCTGGAAAAGGAAGAGTTTGAGCAGATGTTCTCGGCTATGGGGTGTCGTGCAGTTGTGATTCATGATTGACGGCAATCGTTGCTTTTTCTTGCATTTTGAATAAGTCTATAGTATAATACAATTTGTTACTGGTTACTGGACAGGCGAAATGTGTGCTGTTCGGTATACAGAGGGCGGGCCCTGTGCGATGGGACTCCATGAACCATGTCAGGCGGGGAACCGAGCAGCATTAAGTGGCATGTTCTGTGCGCCGCAGGTTTCCTGTCCTCTGTATACCCAACAGCATACGGGGCGTGGAACGCCGTGGCCTGTCTATTTTTTTACGTGCAGGGAGGTGGCCGGACTTTGTATCGTGCTCTTTATCGCAAATGGCGTCCGAAAACGTTTGAAGATGTAGTCGGTCAAACGGAAATTACTACTGCGCTGAAAAATCAGATTTTGCATGATAAAGTCGGTCATGCCTATATTTTTACGGGCACGAGAGGAACGGGTAAGACTACATGCGCCAAGATATTTGCGAAAGCCGTTAACTGCCTTTCCCGTAAGGAGGCAGATCCCTGCGGCGAATGTGCAATTTGCAGAGGGATTGATGACGGCAGTGTGATGGATGTGGTGGAAATTGACGCTGCTTCCAACAATGGCGTGGATAATATTCGCGATCTGCGTGATGAAACAGCTTACACGCCCAGTGAATGTACGTACAAAGTATATATCATTGATGAGGTGCACATGCTTTCCACAGCGGCGTTTAACGCTTTGCTGAAGATTATGGAAGAGCCGCCTGCTCATGTGATTTTTATTTTGGCAACGACAGAGATTCATAAAGTTCCGGCTACTATTTTATCCCGTTGCCAACGGTACGATTTTACGCGTATTTCTCCGGAAGACATTGAGGGAAGACTGCTGTACGTCGCAGGACAGGAAAAAATTGATTTGGAACCACAGGCAGCAGGGCTGATTGCGCGATTGGCAGATGGTGCGATGCGGGATGCGCTTTCCATTTTGGATACATGCGCTGGTGTGACAGACCATGTGGATATCGATGTGGTACGGCGAATGGCCGGTGTAACGGACAAAAGTTATTTGTTTGAACTGTGCCGTGCGATTGCTGAAAAAGATGCTACACAGGCGTTGGTCTTAGTGGCACAGCTGCGCGAAAAATCCATCGATATCAAGCGCCTTTGCGATGAGTTGATCCTGCATTATAGAAATCTTCTTCTGGCAAATGTACCGGGCGGTGCGCAGCTGCTGATTGGTGTGAGTGAAGAAGACGAGAAGCGGTATTTGGAAATGGCTTCTTCGGTACCTCAGTCAATGGCGATTCGCGCTATTCGCCGATTGTGTGAAGCGCTGGATAAAATGGGAAAGGGAACCGATCCGCGGATTGAGTTGGAATTGGCGCTGTTCAGTTTATGCGAAGATGAGAAACCGATGGTGGTATCCAGTGCAGCGCCGGTGGCGTCAGTTTCCACTTCCGTTCAGAGCGGCCCGAGACCTTTTGCGAGTGCACCGGTATTGCAGACAGTGCCGCCGGTAGAATTGACCCAGCCGACTGTGTCGCAGGATCCGCCACCATGGGAGACATCAAAAGACGTATCTGCTTCGCCGGAAACGACCTCGGAATCTCCAAAGTCGGAAGCGAAGGCGGCACCTAGACAGGATGAACCGGTCAAAACAGCACGCAAGCCTTTGCCGAAACTTCCGGAAGGGGTTACGGAACAGCCTTTCTCGCAGTGGAACGAAGTGATCCAGGCGATGGAGGCGAAGGATACGATGTTGTTTGTCAATATGCGCGGGACCAAGGCTTACTATGACGGTCGGCGTATTCTGATTGACGGGAGCGAGCTTTTTTTGGAGTTTATGCGTCAGAACGAGTATTCGACCGATCTGATCAAATCAACAATTCAAGAGATTACCGGAATTCGCTATGCGATCGGGCCATATAAGAAAAAGAATATGCAGGCGGCAAATCCACAGAATATTGCGCAGCAAACGCTTCAGTCTTTGGAACAGCATGGCGTAGAAGTAATCTACGAGGATGAAATGTAAAATAACAGGAAAGAGGTTTTATCAATGAAAGCGAGACTTCCCCAGGGATATGGAAAACAGAGTATGGCACAGCTGATGCAGCAGGCACAGCAGATGCAGGAAAATGTAAAGAAAAAACAGGAAGAACTGGAGCAGACTTCATACAGTGTTACAGCCGGCGGCGGTATGGTGGAGCTGACGATGACAGGAAATCATCAGGTCACCAGCTTGAAATTGAACCCGGATGTTGTTCAGCCGGATGATATTGAAATGTTGGAAGATTTGGTTGCTGCGGCTGTCAATGAAGCGGTCCGCGTTGTAGATGAGGCTGCTGATAAAGAGATGGCAGCGTTGACGGGCGGTTTGAATATTCCCGGGCTTTAATTCTGAGGAGAATGAAACATGGCTTATGTGGCGGCGCCGCTGGAGCGGCTTATTGAACAGTTTGCAAAGTTGCCGGGTATCGGACGTAAAGGCGCCACGCGATACGCATATCAGGTTTTAAGCATGTCCAAGCAGGATGCGATGGAGTTTGCGCAGGCGATTCAAGATGCGCATACAAAGGTAAGGCGCTGTAAAGTGTGTCAGAATTTCACGGAAGATGAAATTTGTGCCATTTGTTCCAATGCGGGGCGGGACCACAGTGTAATTTGCGTTGTGGAGTCCCCAAGGGATGTTACGGCGTTCGAACGTACACGTGCCTTTCGCGGGGTGTATCATGTGCTTCATGGCCTGCTTTCTCCCATGGACGGCATTACGGCGGAGCAGTTGTGTATCAAAGAATTGCTCGATCGTTTGAAAGACGGGGAAATCCAGGAATTGATTATGGCTACGAATTCCACGGTCGAGGGTGAGGCGACGGCAATGTATATTGCCAAGCTGGTGAAGCCTTTGGGCGTAAAGGTGACGCGTCTTGCGTATGGCCTTCCGGTCGGCAGTGATATCCAATACGCGGATGAAGTTACGTTGGGAAGTTCTCTGACCAACCGGAAAGAATTGTGATTCAGAACAGATTTCGCTCTGTTCTGCTTGACAAAAGCATTTGAAAAAGGTATTCTTATAGCCTATCAGAGCACCGGAGGTGATAAAATGGAAGTGCGGCAGACAGCTGAAAAATTGATTGCGGAAAACCGTAAAGCCCGACACGACTATTTTGTCATGGAAACTCTGGAAGCTGGCATTGAGCTGGTTGGTACCGAAGTGAAAAGCATTCGTGCTGGAACGGTAAATCTGAAGGATTCCTGGGTAGAAGTTGAAAACGGCGAGTTATTTGTTCATGGTATGCATATCAGCCCCTATGAGAAGGGGAACATTTTCAACCGGGATCCATTGCGGGAACGAAAGCTTTTGGTTCATCGTCGGGAGATTCGTCATCTGGCCGATGAAAAGAAGCTGAAAGGATATACCATTGTTCCGCTGAAACTCTATTTCAAGCGAGGAAAAGTGAAAGTGGCGCTTGGTTTGTGCAAAGGCAAAAAGCTTTATGACAAGCGTGCCGATATGGCGGCACGTGCGGCAAAACGTGACATTGATCGTGCGTTGAAATCTCAAAATCGTTAAAAAGGCTTTTACCAAAGCCTTTTCATGGGGATGTAAAGGTTTCGACGGGGAGAGGAAAGCGAAAGCAGCGGGTAGTGGTCGAGGGACACACTTAAAACTCCTTCAAAAAAATAGCTAACAACAATAAATTAGCTGTCGCTGCCTAATTAAAGGCGGCTGTCCTGCCCACTCCAGCACCGTGTGGGGCCAGGGCATCATTTAGGTGCTGAACGTGAACGGCTTTAAGCTTTGCGGGCCGTCATGACTGAATGAAGCTACCGAAGCGCCGGCGTGTTTATCCGCTTGACGCCGAGGGAATGTTGTAGATAAACTGCACCCGGAGATACTAGCGTAGACTTCTTTTCGGACAGGGGTTCGACTCCCCTCATCTCCACCATAAAAAAGCCCGCAAAACTCAGGTTTTGCGGGCTTCTCATTTTTCTCTGACCACACTTTTGAACCATATATAATGCTTTGCAAAAAGCCCCGAGCAGCAACTTAGCTCGGGGCTTTTGCATTTTATGAAAAAATATTGATTATGGGGTACACTCAGGACAGGGATAAGGGTGTCCACTTTTGGCAGCTTCATTTAATGTGCAGGAAATGTGCTCAGTTTGCAGTTGAGGACAGGTTTCCGAAAGATGATAATATGAGTCTCCCTCTTGTATGTATACGGGTAAGTCTGCATTTTCCAGACGCTCATAATATTTTTCCTCTATCAGCGAATTGCTTCGTTCTGACATTTCCTGGTGTTCTTTTTGGTAGTAGTCTACGTAGTACTCATAACTTCCTTGGCTGAACGAAGGGGCAGTCTGACTGTCAGAAAGATCCTCCCCCGAGTCAATGGAAACTGAAAAAGAGATGCCATTTGCAGAAGCAGCAGGCTCTGTTTGCAGCGTTTTAAAAAGGAGAATAGCAGCGATGCATAAGATGGCGCAGGAAATCGCCAGAAAGAATTTGGGAGAAAAATGAATAGCAGAGCGCTTATTCGCCTGATTGGAGCTAAAAAGCTGTTGCCAAAGATCAAATGATGAAGCCAGAAAAGATGCATATGCATTGAGAAACTTTAAGTCAAGGTCCATCTGTGCAAGACTGCATTGGGCGATTCTGTGGCAACGGGCATGCATGGATTCCGATAATGAGGCGGATTGGTTTAACTTATTTGATAATTCATAATAGAATTCAAAAACTCTTTCACGGGAAACACGAGATGCCACAGCAGGTTCATTTAAGCTTGACAAAAGTTCATTTACAACAGAAGTGTTATTATAAAGACATGTAAAGCAGAGTGCAGAAAAGACAGAGTCCTTGGCGGATATTCCCGCTTGGCCAAGGAAGGGCATTTCTTCAAGTGCGGCTTGGGTACGTGAAATCAGAAATTGACATGAGGCAGTGGCATTAATTGTGCGTGTATCCTTTTCCATCCTGCATCGGCCCCTTTTCAATTCGTTCTCATCTTTGTTCTGGCAATTTAGAAACAATCAGATGCTCGGATAACAGACGAAGCCAGTCAGATGCTTTCGTGTTTCCTCTACTAGGCTGAATGCTTTGATTCGATAAGCAGAGTAACATTCAGCCATTGTCGCCCAATAATACGGAAGCAATCCCAAAAAGCCAATGCCAAGAGTAACACAACTTAAAAGAAACCATCCCAGAAAAGATAAATCCAAAAGAAGAAGGGAAAGGATTTCGTTTTTTACCAACATGGCGCTGAGTGAAAAAGTATGTTGCTTGGAAAGGGTGGGATTTTCTGCTAAAATCCACGGGACCAATCTTAACTGGTAGGCTCTGTAAATGCCTGGAACAATCAGTAGCACTGCCAAGAGAAAAATTTGAAGATCTCGAAAGAACATCTGCTTAACGACGTTCCAATAGCTGCGCTCTGTGAAGACGCTGAAAATTGTGGCAAAGGGTGGTGTACCTTGCCGCTGCTCCATGAAATAACGATTGCAGCCTACTGAAATAGGGTTAAAAATCAATATGCGTGCGAGCACCACGAGAAACAATGAGCCGCATATTATTGTGTAATATGTTCCGTTTTTTAGGAGAGTGTCCGATTCCCAAATCAGAGGGAACAATTTTGAAAAAAACAGGCTGTTCAATACAAACAGAATGCACACAATTCGTATGGCGGTTGCCAGAATGCTATACAGGATATGTCCTTGAAGCACAAGACGTGCATTGTGTTTTAAGAGTCCCGATGTCCACATGAGCTTTCCCTCCTGTTTTACATAATTATTATAGAAAAGAAGAAAGAAAAGGTCAAATCAAGTGCGAATTATGATGTACAGGGAAATCGATTTACAGATTGACGGGCTAATTTGAAAAATCGTGATGTATATTATAAAAGGGAGAGCTATGTTGCAAGGTGGTTACAAAAGCGTAAGGGGTATTAACTTTACAGGTGAGTTGTGCGCTGAAAATATAAGCAATAGAAATCAGTGTCTACCAAAACGGATTGTTTGTGTTGATAAAAAATAAAAAACGCAACTTTGAAAACAAAGTTGCGTTTTTGGTGGACCCGAAGGGGATCGAACCCTCGACCTTACGGATGCGAACCGTACGCGCTCCCAGCTGCGCTACGGGCCCTCATCTGTCTGTCCAAACAGATTGCTTATATAGATTACTCCTTTCGAGAGTGAATGTCAAGCTTTTTTTGCGTAAAAACAAAAGTTTTTTGATGCCTCTTTTGCACGTACGGCTGATATGTTAAAATAGAAAAAAGCTTTTGTGACTCAAAAATCTCGAGCCGAAAAAAGTCGATTATTTCCACTTGCACATATTTCGAGTGTTTTCGTACACTAAAATCAGTCGTTTATCGGCGAATTTGGTGCAAGTGGAGGAATAACAAATGGAGTGCTGTGAGGTCGTGTATGAACGCACGCTGACAGAATTGGAACCGTTTCAGTCATCGAGCGAATTGCGGTATATGCTGGATGATGCACATAGCGGAGCGCGGCGTTATGGTGTCAGAATTTCACAGTCGATGCGGGGACGTGTGAATGAAGCGCGTTGCAGTGCGTTGTGTGCAACGAGGCAGCAATGTCGACGGCTTCTTTGCTTTTTGTATGAGAATGCTGTTTTGCCTGTGCATTTGGAAAGCATCATGCAAGATATCTGCAGTCAGGGACTTTTGGAGAAACTTGAGCAGGGAAATGAGAGGGAGTAATAAGTGAAAGAGGTAGGTGGATCTCCGATTCGCGTGTTTTTGCTTGATGCAAATCCAATGATGAGGATGATTTTTCCGGAGTATTTGCAAGAGCAGGATGGTATTGAACTTTGTGGGAGTGCGTCTTGTGCAGAGAGGGCGCTGGGGCAGCTGGAACAACTGAGCCCGGATGTCTTGCTGATTGGTCTGGATGCTCCTTATGAAGAGTGGACGTATTTTTTGGATGCTTTTCGGAAAATGCCATTTTCAAAATCTGTACACGTGATCGTGGGCTGTTCAGACTTGCGTGACCAGATTTGCAAAGAGTTCACTCGTTGCGGCGTAGACTGCTTTGTGCCTCGCCCGGTCAATCTTTCTTACTTGATGGAACGCATCCGGCGCGTAGCGCAGCAGCGGGAACCGCTTCGTGACGATTTGGAGACACTTGTGACGCAAGTGGTGTTGTCCTTTGAAGTGGGAATGAAATTATTGGGATGTACTTATCTTGCGGACGCATTATTGATCCTTTTGTCGCAGGGAAAGCCTTATCCTCGGATGGAAGAGCTTTATCAAATCCTCACAAAAAGACATAATACTACGGAATCATGCGTCGAAAGTGCTATGCGCAAAGTGATCAAACGAATTTTTCAACAAAACAGTGAATCTTTGCAAGAGATGCTGCGCCTGTCCCATATTGAAGGAACCAAACATCTGGCCAATGCAGATTTCCTGTTCATGCTTGCTGCGGGCGTACAGATAAAATATAAATTGTGAAGAAAGGACCATCTCATGCAGAAAGCTTCGTTGGCAAAAGAGACACTGCGCAACTATATGGAAACCGTTGTGCTGGCGCAGGATATAGCATCCTTGTTGGAGTGTGCAAATCGTGCCTGGGAACGTCTGTTTCCTGGAACAGTGGTTTCTTATTGGGTCAAAAATGGGGAGAATTGGATTCGGATCAAGTCAGCTGAGAATGACGAAATACGTTTTGAAAAACAGGCAATGCCTTTTTCCAATGAAGCGGACGGGCTATTGCGCGAGCTGCAGACGCAACGGCTGTTTTCGGATGTGCTCTTGCTGAAGCTGTTTTGTGGTGATTTTCATTGGGGTGTCGTGGCGCTTTCTCCAGTGGAAGGCGGTGTAGAGGAAGAGTGCCTCGCAGTTTCAGAAAAATTGACAATGCTTTTAGCGCAGCAGCTTCTTCCCATGCTGGAAAAACTTTCTCCACGAGATACGGCGCTGAATCTTCTCCGAAAAGATGCGTTGATTTTGTTGGCAGAGGAGATTAAAACTCCGTTGACGGTTGCGAGCGCAGCGGCACAGACTGTTGAGGCAAAATTGCATTATGCACAACAGACTGAGCTGGAAGAACGATGCAGGCGCCTTTTGCAGGTGTTGGATCAAAATCTTCGCAAAGCCATTCGAGTATCGGACAACGTCTTGGAAGTGGGGCGGTTAGAGAGCGGTTATGCGCAACCGGAGTGGCAGGCGTTTGACCTGAATGACTTTTTAAGAGAACTTTTTGAACAGGTAATGCCGTACACTATGAATGAATCAGTGGATTTCTTTTATCAGAATACATTGAGCAATCCGCAAATTGTGGTCAGCGATATGGAATACATAGAACGGATTCTGTTGAACCTGGTGTCCAACGCAATAAAGGGCTGCCGACGATGTGGCAGACGCGGAGAGATCCATGTCACGGCTGCGGTACGGGAAGAACAGATGGTCGTGACGGTGAGAGATAATGGCGTGGGGATCGCACGGGAAGATTTGCCGCATGTCTTCGAAAAGTTCTGGCAACCTTCGGACTCGAATGGAGAACTGCGAGGAACGGGAATGGGATTGTATCTGTCTTCCTTACTGGCGCGACAGCTGAGTGGAAAGCTTTGGGCGGAAAGCGCTCAGCAGGGCGCGTGCTTTACGCTTTGCGTTCCGATTCGTGCAAAAAGCTTCCCGGTGGTGACGAGCCACAAAGGCGCGATTCGCAAAGAAGTCCTTTCTGAACGCGTCAAAACGGAGCTGTGCGAATTCCTTCCTGTTTCGCAATATCGTTAAAAATGATTTCAAAGGATTGAATTAAACAGAAACGGCTCGGTGGGCTGTTTCTGTTTTTTCATCTTTACTTTATAGTGGAAATCATGTAAAATAGGTACGAAAATATCAGTAAGGTGTGATGCTGTGATGGCGGTGCGATACAAACGGATTCTTTTGAAACTGAGTGGTGAGGCATTGTCTGGAAAGACAGGCTTTGGCCTTGATGTGGATACGATTCAAGAGATTTGCGGCGGAATTAAAGCTGCACATGAACTGGGAGCCGAGATTGCGATTGTTGTAGGCGGCGGAAACTTTTGGCGTGGACGTTCCAGCGGTGAGATGGAGCGCACGCGCGCAGATCAGATCGGTATGCTTGCAACTGCGATGAATGCGCTTGCGGTTGCGGATGCTTTGGAGCATTTGGGGCTTGAGGTTCGCGTGCAGACAGCGCTGAATATGCAGCAAGTGGCAGAGCCGTATATTCGGAATCGTGCCATTCGCCATTTGGAGAAAGGGCGCATCGTTATTTTGGCGTGCGGAACCGGTAACCCGTTCTTTTCTACGGATACTGCTTCCGCGCTGCGTGCGGCAGAAATCAATGCGGACATTATTTTTAAAGCGACCATGGTGGATGGCGTATACGATAAGGATCCGAAAAAATATCCCGATGCCAAGAAGTATGACACTCTTACATTCAGCCGTGTGTTAAATGACAAGTTGGCAGTTATGGACAGCACGGCGGCCACCATGTGCCGTGACAATCGCCTTCCGATTCTGGTGTTTGATATTTTGCATCCTGAGAACATTGCAAAAGCGGTGTCCGGCGAAACCATCGGCACACTTGTGTCTGAAAAATGAGAAGAGGAGAATTGACATGAGCGCAGAGACAAAAGTTTACGAAGACAAAATGGACGGCGTCATTCGTCATCTGACAAAAGAACTGGCTGCCATTCGCGCGGGACGTGCCAATCCGGCGGTGCTGGATAAGGTGACGGTGGACTATTATGGAACCGCAACGCCGATTAACCAGGTGGCTGCAATCGCGGTTTCCGAAGCGCGGATCCTGACCATTACGCCGTGGGATGCTTCTTTGATGCGCCCCATTGAGAAAGCGATTCTGACGTCGGATGTTGGAATCAACCCCACCAATGACGGACGCGTTATGCGCCTGGTGTTCCCGGCTCCCACAGAGGAGCGCCGTAAACAACTGGTGAAAGATGCGCTGCATTTGGGAGAAGAGGGAAAGATTGCTGTTCGCAATATTCGCCGCGACGCGATGGATAAATTTAAATCCATGAAAAAAGCAGGGGATTTGACAGAGGATGACCAGAAGGATCTGGAGGAGAAGATCCAGAAGGTCACCGATAAGTTTACCAAAGAGATCGACAAGATTTGTGAGGCAAAAACCAAAGAGATCATGGAGATCTGAGCAAGCTTGTTAAAGTATGCGAAAAAGTGTGCCGCGCCAGCAAAACGCGCGGCACACATTTTTACAAAGAAGGAAGTTCTTACATGGAAAGAAGACCGGATTTTGCAAAGGGACTCAGCATTGGCATTATAATGGATGGCAATGGTAGATGGGCTAAAAAGCGTGGACTTCCCCGCACGGCCGGCCATAAAAAAGGCGCCGAAGTGTTTAAGGATATCACTCGCTATTGCAATGAGCTGGAAGTGGCCAGTGTAACCTTTTATGCTTTTTCTACGGAAAACTGGGCACGCCCCATGGAGGAAGTCAACGCCATCATGAAGCTGTTTGGCGAGTATTTGACAGCGGCATACGATTATCAGAAGGAAAACAACCGTGTTGTCTTTTTGGGCGATCGTTCTCCGTTATCTGAAAAATTTAAGGCGCAAATGGAAGAAATTGAAACCAAGACAGCGCATAACACAGGGACGACATTAAATGTCGCAATCAATTACGGCGGACGTCAGGAAATCGTGCGGGCCGCACAGATTTTGGCCAGGCGCGTGCAGCAGGGGACCTTGAAGCCGGAAGAAATCAATGAGCAACTGATGTCAGATTGCATGTATACCACTGGGCAAAAGGATCCGGATTTTATTTTGCGTCCCAGTGGAGAGCATCGGCTTTCCAATTTTATGCTTTGGCAGGCATCTTACGCGGAGTTTGTGGATATGGATGTTTTATGGCCTGATTTTACACGAGCAGACTTGGATCGGGCGATAGATGAATTCAATCACCGCAGCCGGCGTTTTGGCGGAATCTGACAGAAGTGGAGAGTTTGAAATGAAAGTGCGTGTCATTACTTCAATTGTAGGTTTGGGAGTTTTGGCGATTGTATTGTGTTTTTTTGACACAGTTCTTTTTAACTTTGTATTGATGGCGGTGGTATTGATTGCCATTCATGAGGTGTATGACGCTTTTCAATTGAAAGCACCTTATGTCTATGCTGCATTTGTTCCACTGACGGCTGTAGTAATGTTCAGCGATGCGTTAGCGACGTCTCGCTGGATTTGGATTGCCGGTTATGTGATGATGGCCTATTTGGCTTGTTGTGTGATTTCTCATTCACAAACACTCTCGTTTGCCAAAGTGGCTGGAACTACGCTTTTTTCGGCGGTGATCCTCGCATGCTTCGCATCGGTTCTGCACGTGCGCGGAATGTTCCCAGATTCACTGGAAAGTATTTATGTGTTGCTGCTGATTCTTGGTTTCGCCTGGGGTGGAGATACTTGCGCTTATTTTGCGGGAAGGGCGTTTGGAAAACACAAACTTGCACCGATTGTCAGCCCGCATAAGACGGTGGAAGGGGCAATCGGAGGTGTTTTAGGCAGTGTTCTTGTAGGCCTTCTCATTACAGTTATCTATGCAGCAGCACACGATCAGCCGACACTTCTTTCCGCCTGGGGAAATCATTATTACGTCATTGTAGCTCTGTTGGGGGCCATCAGTTCGCTGCTTGGAATTCTGGGGGATTTGACGGCATCTGTGGTTAAAAGGCAGTGCGGCATCAAGGATTATGGCACCATTTTCCCGGGCCATGGCGGAATTATGGATCGATTTGACAGTGTAATGTTTGTTGCTCCTTTTGTGGTGCTGACGCTGATGCATTTGCCCCAGGGAGCGTTGCCGGGTTAAAAGAGGAGTTTGTAATGGCAAAAAAAATTACCTTATTGGGATCTACCGGTTCTATCGGAACACAAAGTCTGGACGTGATTCAGGCGCAGGGATATGAAGTATATGGACTGGCAGCGCACAGCAATGTGTCGCTTCTGTTCAAACAGATTCAGCAGTTTTCACCGGCAGTAGTGGCTGTAGTAGATGACGAAGCAGCTAAAAAAATGCGGACACTGCTGGACGGCATGGCGAACGCGCCGAAGCTTCTGTGCGGAAAAGAGGGACTGGAAGAACTGGCTGCAATGCCGCAGGCGGATATTGTTCTGAATGCGGTGGTAGGAATTGCCGGTCTGCCTGCAACTTTGGCTGCCTTGGAGCAGGGAATCGATGTGGCACTGGCAAATAAGGAGAGCCTTGTGACAGGCGGTTATTTAGTGACGGAAACCGCTAAAAGAAAACAGGCTCGGCTTCTTCCGGTAGACAGTGAACATTCTGCCATTTTTCAGTGTTTGCAGGATGCTCATTCGGCCAAAACTTTGCAAAAGATCCTTTTGACTGCTTCCGGCGGTCCGTTTTTCGGGAAAACGAAGGCTGAACTGCAACATGCAACCCGGCAGGATGCCCTGCGGCATCCCAACTGGAGCATGGGGAATAAAATAACCATCGATTCCGCTACATTAATGAACAAAGGCTTGGAATTGATCGAAGCGGTGTGGCTGTTTGGGCTGCCGCCGGAAAAGGTGCAAATTGTGGTGCAACGGCAAAGCATTATCCATTCTATGGTTCAGTTTGCTGATCATTCCATTCTGGCACAATTGGGTGTTCCGGATATGCGCATTCCCATTCAATATGCGCTGACCTGGCCGGAACGTGTTCCGGGACCGGCCCCGGAATTGGATTTTACAAAACTTTCATCTATTACGTTCGATGTGGCGGACGAAGAGACATTCCGTTGTCTGGCGGCTTGCAAGAAAGCGATCAGCAAGGGCGGTCTGGCTCCTTGTGCTGCCAATGGAGCAAATGAAGAAGCGGTTCGTTTGTTCCTGGAGGATAAAATTTCATTCCTGAAGATTGGGGAATTGGTAGAGGGAATTGTAGAAAGTGAAAATTTTGCGGGCAGTTATACGGTACAGGACGTTTACGAATGTGATCGCATGGCCCGCGCATATGTTTTAGAGCATATTTGATTCTTAGAAAGGCGGTGGTGGTGTGGCCTCCTGGCTGCTGACGGCACTTGCTTCAATTTTTGTATTTGGAATCGTTATTTTTATTCATGAATTAGGCCACTTTCTGACGGCGAAATTCAGCGGCATTACCGTTGAAGAATTTGCCATTGGCATGGGGCCAACGCTGTTTCGCTTTAAGCGTAAGGACACTGTTTATGCCATTCGCCTTCTTCCGATTGGCGGTTTCGTCAGCATGGAAGGCGAGGACGAAGAGAGTGATGACGAGGGTTCGTTTACCAAAGCTCCCGTGGGAAATCGGATTCTGGTGACAGTTGCCGGCGCATGTATGAACTTGATCCTTGGCTTTTTGGTCCTGATCGTTGTGGTTTCCATGGAAAGCAGCATCGTCAGCCGGACGGTTGCGGAATTTTATCCGAATGCATCGACACAGCAGCACGGTCTGCAAGTCGGAGATACCATTCTGGCCGTGAACGGGCGTCGATGCTTTGTGGCCAATGATGTGAGTTATGAATTCGCACGTACACAGGAAGGAACTGCGGACCTCACCGTATTGCGGAATGGTGAGAAAATCACTCTGGAAGATGTTGTGTTTGAAACCGCAGAGCAGGATGGACAGCAGTATCTTGTGATTGATTTTAAGGTCTATCCCATTGAAAAGACCGTGGTGAATGTTTTAAAAGAAGCTGGAAACTGGACGCTGTCACTGGCGCGCATGGTGATTTTGAGCTTTACGGATTTAGTCACCGGACGCATTGCGGTGAATAATTTGTCCGGTCCTGTTGGAATCGTCAGTGCAATTGGGCAGGCTTCTTCTTTGGGGCTGCGTCCGCTTTTGCTCTTGCTGGCGTTGATTACCATCAATCTGGGAATTTTCAATTTGCTTCCGGTGCCGGCGCTGGATGGTGGTCGTTTGGTGTTTCTGATTTTGGAAGCGATTCGGAGAAAACCCATTCAGCAGAAATACGAAATCGCTGTAAACGCTGCCGGTTTCGTTTTGCTGATCGGTTTGATGATATTTGCAACATTTAATGATATTACAAAGCTTTTGCCGTAGGGGGAAGAAGCGAATGCGTAAAAAAACACGGGTTGTTAAAATAGGGAATATGGCCATCGGAGGAGATTGTCCGATTGCAGTCCAAAGCATGCTGAATGTTCCGGTCTCGGATGTGCAGGGAAATGTAGAGCAGGCAAAACGGCTGGAAAGTGCAGGCTGCCAGCTGATTCGTGTTACGGTACCCACTGCGCAGGATGCGGGAATCGTTGCGGCATTGAAACAAGCCGTCCATGTTCCGATTGTAGCGGATATTCATTTTGATTATCGAGCAGCACTGGCTTGTGTGGATGCCGGAGTCGATAAAATTCGTATTAACCCGGGCAATATCGGAAGTGATGAGCGGGTCGGTTTGGTGGCACAGGCTTGTAAAGAGCACGGCATCCCCATTCGAATCGGTGTCAATGGCGGCAGTTTGGAGAAGGATATCCTGGCAAAGTACGGAAAGGTGACGCCGGAAGCCCTGGTAGAGAGTGCGATGTATCATGTCTCACTTTTGGAAAAGCATGATTTCCACGATATTGTGATTTCCATTAAATCCTCCAATGTTCCGGTGATGATGCAGGCGTACCGACTGCTGAGCGAGCAATGCGATTATCCGCTTCACATTGGCGTGACTGAGGCAGGAACGTATCGTATGGGCTTGATTAAGTCAGCTATGGGAATTGGCGGCTTGCTGATGGAAGGAATTGGAGATACGCTGCGCGTTTCTTTGACGGATGATCCGGAAAAAGAAGTACAGGCGGGTTATGATATTTTGCGGGCAGCCGGACATTTCGTTGCGGGGCCGGAAGTTATCAGCTGTCCCACCTGCGGACGGACCAACATTGCTGTTGCTCAGATCGCCGATGAGGTGGAACGGCGCCTTCGCG
This sequence comes from Ruthenibacterium intestinale, assembly GCF_040096265.1. NCBI lineage: Bacteria > Bacillati > Bacillota > Clostridia > Eubacteriales > Oscillospiraceae > Ruthenibacterium > Ruthenibacterium intestinale. The sequence goes on along the minus strand of NZ_JBBMFA010000113.1, from coordinate 38,996 downwards.
GCTGTAAAAAGCAGCTGAAAGTTGCCGTGATGGGCTGTGTAGTCAATGGCCCCGGAGAAGCCAAAGAAGCAGATATCGGAATCGCCGGCGGAAAAGACTGTGCGATGCTGTTTGTCAAAGGCAAGCAGATTCGAATGCTTCAGGGCGATATTGTAGGACAGCTTTGTGCGGAAATTGAAAAACTGGTGTAACAATAAGCATGAAACCTTTATTAACGCAATTATGGCCGCAGTTTAATGCGGACCCGGACTTTGCTGCCGGTTTTGCCGGTGCGCTGGTGGAGCGCGTGGTTGCCGACCGAAAAAAAAGAACGGTAACGATTGTTTACAGTACATGTGCGCCGGTTGAACGGCAGATGAAAGAGCGGCTTGCAGTGTCACTGGAGCCGCTCTTTGAAGGCTTTGCAATTAAGTTGCAGGGCCATTTTCCTTATGCAATGATCACGGCACAGTCTGTGCTGGATTTTGCAGAAGAATTAAAAGAATACGGTTTGCCGGTAAACGGCTTTTTAAGCGGTGCTGTTGTGTCTCTGGATGGAACGCGCATTCATATTCAGGTGAAAAACGGCGTCTTGATTTTGAATGAGATTGAATTTCACTCGAAATTAGAAGACTTGATCGCAGAGCGCACGGGGACACGCCCGACCGTCACACTTTCCAGCAGTGACGTGATTTCCGCTGAGGAGCTGGAAAAGAGCGTTATGGAGAAAGTGCCTGTTGTTCAGTTCAAGAAAAAGGATGAACTGGATTCGCTGAAGGTACCGGGACTTGCGCTGGAACCGGGAGCTCCGGCAAAGCTTTTGGTGGGGCATCATTTCCAGCCGACTGATTTGACGGCCTTGAAAGATATCGGTCCGGATTCCAATAAGATTACCGTTTGGGGCGATGTCTTCTTTACGGAGATCAAGGGGAACTATAAAAAAATCTATTCCATTTCCATTACCGATTATACGGGATCGATCAACTTGAAGATTCGCATGGAGGCGGACGAGACCAATGTGCCCTGGGATGAGGTGTCGGCAGGTGACACTCTGGTTGTAAAGGGAAATTGCACTTTTGACAAGTACGAAGGCGATTATGTTATTTATCCTTATGATGTGTTTAAGGTAGTGCGCCAGCAGCGTCAGGATACGGCGAAGGAAAAGCGTGTGGAGCTGCATCTTCATACAAAACTCAGCAGCATGGACGGCTTTTGCTCCCCCGGCGAAATTGTTAAGATTGCGCACCGAATGGGACATCGTGCTGTTGCAATCACAGATCATGGCGTGGTGCAGGGATACCCGGAAGCGATGCTGGCTGTGGACGGCATTCACAAAAAAGATCCGGATTTCAAACTGATTTACGGATGCGAAGCTTATTTCGTGGATGATATGGTCCCGGTCGTATACGGTTCGGCAGGCGGTGATATGCATCAGTCTTTTGTCGTGTTTGACTTGGAAACGACCGGTTTGTCTCCACAGGATTGTTTTATCACGGAAATTGGCGCGGTGGTCGTGGAAAACGGCGAAATCACCGAGAGCTATAATGCGTTTGCCAACCCCGGTTGTCATATTCCGGAGAAAGTGGTGCAGCTGACCGGAATTACAGATGAAATGGTGGCGGATGCTCCGGGTCAGGAAGAGGCTGTTCGTGCATTTTTAAAATTTGTCGAAGGAAGACCGCTGGTAGCGCACAACGCACATGGCTTTGATATTCGTTTTTTGAAAGCAGCTGCGGAACGGTACGGCATTCCATTTGAAAATACTTATCTGGATACGCTTCCTTTATCGCAGGCGCTTTATGCCGGATTGCGTAATTACAAGCTGGATACCATTGGAAAATATTTGGAGATCCCGCCGTTCAATCATCATCGTGCCTGTGACGATGCTCGTGCCTTAGCACAGATTTTTGTCAAGGAAATTGAAGATCTGGCGCTGCGTGGTGTGACAACGCTGGAGCAGGTCAATACGGGGCTGGGCGGCACAAGAGCACTGGCCAAAAAGAACTTCCATCTGATTATTCTGGTGCAGAATTCTGCAGGCTTGAAAAATTTATATCGGATTGTATCGGCGGCACATATGGATTACTTCTTTAAAGTGCCGCGTGTGCCGCGCAGTTTGCTGAACCGGTATCGGGAGGGCCTGATCATTGGGTCAGCCTGTGAGGCCGGCGAGTTGTACCGTGCAATTTTGGAAGGAAGAAGCTTCGACGAACTGTGCAAAATTGCATCTTATTACGACTTCTTGGAAGTGCAGCCTCTGGGCAACAATGCCTTTATGGTGCGGGAACATATGGTGGACAGCATCGAAAAGGTACAGGAGTTCAACAAAACCATTATTGAAATTGGCGAGAAGTTGCACAAGCCGGTAGTTGCGACCGGTGACGTGCACTTTACGGAGCCGGAAGACGCCATATACCGCGCAGTTCTGCAGGCCGGGAACGGCTTTAAAGATGCGGATAATCAGGCGCCTTTGTATTTCCGTACGACAGATGATATGCTGGCACAGTTCGGCTATTTGCCGCCGGAAAAGGCCTACGAGATCGTTGTGACCAATCCCAATCGCATTGCCGATATGATTGATGGAGAGGTGCGCGCCATCCCGAAAGGATTGTATACGCCCACCATTGAAGGCGCGGATGATACGCTGCGTCAGGACACAATGAACAATGCAAAGGCCCGTTACGGAGATCCTCTTCCAGAACTTTTGGAAACGCGGCTTCATCGTGAATTGGATTCAATCATCAAACACGGATTTGCCGTTCTGTATGTCATTGCGCAGAAGCTGGTTCAAAAGAGCGAAGAGTATGGTTATCTGGTCGGCTCCCGAGGATCGGTAGGTTCTTCTGCGGTCGCGCATTTTTCCGGTATTTCCGAAGTGAACAGTTTGCCGCCGCATTATTTGTGCCCCAAGTGCAAATGGAGCTATTTTTATACAGATGGCTCGGTTGCGGACGGATTCGACTTGCCGGATAAAAATTGCCCTCATTGCGGGACCAAGTGCCTGGTTGACGGCCACGAGATTCCGTTCGAAACGTTTTTGGGGTTCGACGGAGACAAGGAACCGGATATTGACCTGAACTTTTCCGGTGATGTGCAGTCCCGGATTCATCGCTATACAGAAGACATTTTTGGCAAGGACCACGTCTTCAAGGCGGGAACCATTTCCGGTCTGCAGGATAAGACCGCCTACGGTTATGTGAAAAAATATCTCTCGGAACGCGACAAAACCGTCAATCGTGCAGAGGAAAACCGGCTGGTGCAGGGCTGTGTGGGTGTCAAGCGCACCACCGGACAGCACCCGGGTGGCATGGTCGTTGTGCCGAGCAATTACGATGTGTTTGATTTCTGCCCGATTCAGCATCCTGCGGATGATAAGGAAAAAGGGTTGATCACCACTCATTTCGAATTCAAATATCTGCATGATACGATCCTCAAACTGGACGAGCTGGGGCACGACGTTCCAACTATGTACAAATATCTTGAGGATATGACGGGCATCAAGATGGAAGATGTGCCGATGAACGATCAGCGGGTGATTTCTCTGCTGACATCTCCGGAGGCACTGGGCGTGACGGAAGAGCAGATTGACAGCAAGACCGGCACGTTCGGAATTCCCGAAATGGGAACAAACTTCGTGCGCAACATGTTGATTGAAGCGCAGCCCAAAAGTTTTTCCGACCTGATTCAAATTTCAGGCCTTTCTCACGGAACAGACGTTTGGAGCGGCAACGCGCAGGATCTGATCAAAGACGGTGTGTGTACTATTTCCGACGTAATTGGCACCCGTGACAGCATCATGACCTACCTTCTGTATAAAGGGGTCGAGCCCAAACAGGCCTTTACCATTATGGAGCTTACCCGAAAGGGAAAGGTGGCCAAGGGCGGTTTCCCTGAAGGGGTTGAGGATATGCTGCGGGAGCATGATGTCCCCGAATGGTATTTGGACAGCTGCAAAAAAATCAAATATATGTTCCCGAAAGGACATGCGGTCGCCTACCTGATGGCAGCTGTGCGCCTGATGTGGTTTAAAGTCTATCATCCGCTGGAATTTTATGCCACACACTTCACCGTACGCGGAGAGGATATTGACTATGAAGCGGCTGTCGGCGGGGTCAAGGTGGCACGGCAGCACATGAAGGAAGTAAATCAGCGTATTCGTGAAAGCGATAAAAAGAACCCAAAGGATGAAAATATTCTTGCCGCGCTTCAGATGGTCAATGAGATGCTTCAGCGCGGTTACGAATTTGCCCCGATTCGAATCGGCAAAAGCCGTGCAAAGGTGTATGTGGTAGAGGATGGAAAAATCCGATTGCCGTATATGGCGATGAAAGGGTTAGGCGAGTCGGTCGCCAATGAACTGGAGCGTGCGACAATGGGCGGTCAACAGTATTTGTCTGCCGAAGAACTTCAGGCTGCGACGGGAGCTTCCAGCACCATTATGGAAAATCTGTATGAGATTGGCGCTTTGGGTGATTTGCCTCGTACCAGCCAGGTGTCTTTTTTCTGAGTTTTAAAAATTGATTATGGACGCGCTGCTGTAAAAAACGCCGCCTTTTCTGGCGGCGTTTTTGCTTGTACTGAAGACGTTTTTGTAGTATACTAGAACAGTATGTATGATTCAGAGGTGCGCCTTTTGGGCGGTGCTCTGTAAATGAGGTGTAAAATGGAACCCATTCGTTTTCAAAAAAATGAGGCTGCGGCACAGGCCATCCAAACATACTATGGACGGCGCCCTTATGTGTTTACCCGAAGTTTCGGATGTCAGCAAAGCGTAAATGACGGAGAAAAGATTACGGGCGTTCTGGTGGACCTTGGCTTCGGTGTCTGCGAAGAAGAGGAACAGGCGGACTTGATTGTGTTCAATACCTGTGCGGTGCGGGAACATGCAGAACACCGGGTGTTTGGAAATATCGGTGCGCTGAAGACTCTGAAAGAGAAAAATCCCCATCTGCTGATTGCGGTGTGCGGCTGTATGACGCAGCAGGAAAGCGTTGTGGAAAAGCTGAAAAAGAGCTATCCGTACGTTGATATTGTGTTCGGCACCAATGGCATCGATTTGCTCCCCGGGTTGATCTTGGAAAAACTGACCGACCGCAAACGGGTGCTTCCGAAGCCCGTTGAGCGACGTGATATTGTAGAGGAGATTCCAATCCGGCGCGATTCAAGCTATCGGGCGTTTCTTCCCATTATGTATGGCTGTGATAACTTTTGTTCCTATTGCATCGTACCGTATGTGCGCGGCCGCGAGAGAAGCCGGAAAAGTGCAGATATTTTGGCGGAGTTTTGCCAGCTGGTGGATGCAGGTTATAAAGATATCACGCTGCTTGGGCAGAACGTGAATTCCTATGGGAAGGGCCTGGACGAGGAGATCGATTTTTCGAGACTGCTTCAAATGCTGGATCAGATTCCTGGCGACCACCGGATTCGTTTTATGACCAGTCATCCCAAGGATGCCACGTATCAGCTGGTGGATACCATTGCCCAGAGTCAGCACATTTCCCATCATTTTCATCTGCCCGTGCAGTCTGGTTCCAACGAAATTCTGCAGAAGATGAACCGGAAATATACGGTGGAAAGTTATTTGGACCTGATCCACTATGCCAAAGAGCGCGTGCCGGACATGACATATTCCAGTGATATCATTGTGGGATTCCCCGGGGAAACGGAAGAGGATTTTCGCCGTACGGAAGCCTTGGTTCGCGAAGTGGAATATATGCAGTTGTTTACATTTATTTATTCCAAGCGCGGCGGAACAGTGGCAGCAACACTGCCGGATGATACTCCGCACAAGGAGAAAGCGGATCGAATCGCACGGTTGATTGCGATTCAGGATGAAATTGTGGACAAGCTGACACAGAAAATGCTTGGCACAACGGTCAAGGTTTTGGTCGAAGGACCGGGACGAAAAGAAGGTGTATTCACCGGACGGCTGGATAATAATATGGTTGTCGAGTTCGAAGGAGATGCACCGGAAGGTCAATTTGCACAGATCCTTCTCACCAGCGCAAAGGGCGCAGTGCTGAAGGGAAATCTTATAAAGTAAAAAGAGAAAGGAACGATAGATTATGGCAAAAGATGCAATTACCATGTTTAAAGAGGCTGCGCAGCAGCTGCAGAAAGAAGAGGCTTATCTGGCTTTGGAAGGCACCCGTAAGGCAAATGACGAGGACGAAGCTCTTCAGACTCTGATTGGAGATTTTAATCTGGCACGCATTGATTTGAACAGCGAACTTTCCAAAGCTGCCGATAAGGATCAGGAGCGTGTGAATCAGCTGAATTTGAAAGTTAACCAGCTCTACAATGACATTATGGCCAATGAGCATATGATTGCTTACAATGAGGCCAAAGATGAGCTGGAAGCTCTGATGAACTACGTGAATGCGATTATTAATACGGCTGTAAATGGCGGCGATCCCATGGCAGTGGAAGAGCCGCAGGCCGGTTGCAGCGGCAGCTGCGCTTCCTGCTCGGGCTGCCATTGATCGGGAAAAAGTGAGAACAGGAGGGTGTAGTACACATGGCGGCGCTTTCTCCCATGATGCAGCAGTACTTTGAAATTAAAAATCAGCATCCGGATAAGATCCTTTTCTTCCGTCTTGGTGATTTTTATGAGATGTTTTATGACGATGCGGTTCTTGCGTCGAAGGAATTGGAACTGACTCTGACCGGGCGTGACTGCGGCCAGGCGGAACGTGCGCCGATGTGCGGCGTTCCGTTCCATTCCTATGAAAGTTATGTTGCACGGTTGATTGCCAAGGGGTATAAGGTTGCCATCTGTGAGCAGATGGAAGATCCCGCTTTGGCAAAGGGGTTGGTCAAACGCGACATTGTTCGTGTGGTCACACCTGGTACAGTCATTGAGAGCAGCATGCTTCAGGATGACAAAAACAATTACATAGCGAGTATTTATATAAAAGACGGATGTGCCGGTGTTTGTTTTGCGGATGTGTCTACCGGTACTGCTCATACCACTTGCCTGACCGGGGAACGGCTCGGAGCAGAAATTATTTCCGAGTTGTGCCGTTTTGCGCCGCGTGAAATTTTGTTCAACTCGGAAATCCTGAACTACAAAGACGTCACGCATTATATCAAACAGCAGCTGGCCTGTGCAGTCGAACTGATGGAAGATGACCGCTACCAATCGGAAGAATGCACACATGAGATGCAGCTTCAGTTTGGAGAAGATTGTGAAAAAAACACAGGGCTGAAATGTGGTTCGCCGGCTTTCTATGCTTTGGCGGTCTTGCTTTCCTATTTGAAGGAAACCCAAAAGAAGGGTGTAGAACGCCTGAAGACCGTGCATAACTATGCCGAAGCCCAGTATATGCAGCTGTCGCCTGTTACCCGGGCCAATCTGGAATTGACGGAAACCATGCGCGGACGTGAAAAGCGGGGAACATTGCTTTGGGTTTTGGACAAAACGCAGACAGCGATGGGAAAACGTCTTTTGCGGAACTGGATCGAGCAGCCGCTTGTAAACGTGAATGCGATCGATGATCGCCTGGATGGCGTGGAGGAATTGTTTGGTGATTCGGTCACACGGGCAGAAATCATTGCGGCGCTGGCTCCAATCTTTGATATTGAGCGGCTCATGACCCGTACGGTATACGGTTCTGCATCTCCGCGCGAAATTTATTCTTTGGCGGTAACGTGTCAGCAGCTGCCGCAGCTTCGACAATTGGCCGGTTCTTTCCACGGTGCGGAGCTGGTTGGAATTGTTGCGGATATTGATGAACTGGCGGATATCAAGGAGATGATTCTGAGCGCCATTGATGAAAATGCACCGGCCTCTCTCAAAGACGGTGGCGTCATCAAGCCCGGATATAACAGCGAGGTAGATGAGCTCCGTGACATTGTGCACGGCGGAAAGGGCTATCTTACCACGCTGGAAGCAAAACTCAAAGAGGAAACCGGAATTCGCACTTTGAAAATCGGTTATAACCGTGTGTTCGGCTATTATATTGAAGTCAGCAAGTCCTTTACAGATCAGGTGCCGCAGAATTTTGTGCGCAAGCAGACACTGGCCAATGCGGAGCGGTATATCACAGAAGATCTTAAGCAGCTGGAAAACAAAATTCTGGGCGCCAATGAACGCCTGGCGGTATTGGAGCGTCAGCTGTTTGAGGATTTGCTGCACAGCATTTCCGAGCAGCTGCCACGCATTCAGCGTACAGCAAGCGGTGTGGCACGGCTGGATGTACTGGCCGCATTGGCGGAAGTGGCCGTAAAGAACAATTATGTCAAACCACAGGTGGACGAAGGCGACGAACTGGAAATCGTGGAAGGCCGGCATCCGGTCATTGAACAGATGCTGCGCGGCGCGCTGTTTGTCCCCAATGATACCATGTTGAACTGTGGGGACGACCGCATGCTGATCATTACAGGTCCCAACATGGCCGGAAAATCCACTTATATGCGGCAGACTGCTTTGATTGCGCTGATGGCGCAAATTGGCAGCTTTGTCCCGGCAAAAAGTTGCCGGACCGGTGTGGTGGATGCTATTTTTACCCGAGTGGGTGCGTCGGACGATTTGGCAGCGGGGCAGTCTACCTTTATGGTGGAAATGACAGAGGTAGCAGAGATTTTGCAATATGCCACACGCAAGAGTCTTGTGATTCTTGACGAGATCGGAAGAGGTACATCTACTTTCGATGGAATGAGCATTGCGCGGGCGGTAGTAGAGCATATTGCAGACCGTGAAACGGGCATTGGGTGCAAAACTTTGTTTGCCACCCACTACCACGAGTTGACGGATCTTGAAAATTCTTTGGATGGTGTCAAAAATTACAACATTGCCGTCAAAAAACGCGGCGATGATATTACTTTCCTGCGGCGGATTGTGCGCGGACCGGCAGATGACAGTTACGGAATCGAAGTGGCAAAGCTGGCTGGGTTGCCGGATGAGGTGACAAGCCGTGCAAAGGAAGTTTTGAAAGTGCTGGAAGCCAGTGCACCCAATGCGGACCGTGTGACGCAGCTGAATTTCGATAATTTTGAAAAATTTGCGGAAAAGCCGGTGCCCAGTGCATTGGTGGAACGTTTGGAGGCGGTGGATGTGGAAACGCTGACGCCGCTGGAAGCGTTGAATTTTCTTTATGAACTCAAGAAAACACTTGCGGAAGGATAAGAGAAAAGAGGTGGGGGATTTTGGCTAAGATTCATGTTTTGGACAAACATACGGCGGAGCTGATTGCGGCGGGAGAAGTGGTGGAACGTCCGTCATCGGTCGTCAAAGAACTGACGGAGAATGCGATCGATGCCGGTGCCACAGCTGTGACGGTGACAATTGAGCGTGGCGGAATCTCTATGATTCAGATTGCAGACAATGGTTCGGGAATCGAAGCGGAGAGTATCCCCACGGCATTTTTGCGGCATGCTACCAGCAAAATTCAGTCAGAAGATGATTTGGAAAACATTCATACGCTGGGCTTCCGGGGAGAGGCGCTGGCTTCCATTGCCAGTGTGGCGCGTGTGGAATTGCTGACGAAAACAGAACAGGACGAGTATGCCTATTGTTATCGTATCAGCGGCGGTGAAGAGGAGGGCATCGAACCCGGGGCACGTCCTCAGGGAACGACCATCACAGTGCGCGATTTGTTTTATAATACCCCTGCCCGTATGAAGTTTTTGAAAAAAGATGCCAGTGAGGGCAACTATGTGAGCGATGTGGTGAGTCAGCTGGCGCTGTCTCATCCGGAGATTTCTTTCAAATTTGTTCGTGAGGGGAAGGTACAGTTTCAGACACCGGGTGATGGAAAATTGCTGAGTGCAGCTTATGCGGTCCTTTCCCGAGACTTTGCCAAAGACTTGCTGGAAGTGGGACATGTACACGGAAATTATCAAATCAGTGGACTGGTGACTCCGCCCAAAAGCGGTCGTGCCAGCCGTTCCATGCAGCATTTTTTCATCAATGGGCGCTTTGTCAAAAATCGCACCATGATGGCTGCTTTGGAGGCTGCATACAAAGGTGTTCTGATGCAGGGGCGCTTTCCCGGATGTGTGCTCACAGTTACCATGCCACCGCAGCTCGTGGATGTAAATGTTCATCCGGCTAAAACGGAAGTGCGTTTTGCACGGGAGAAAGAAGTATTTGATGCGGTGTATTCTGCAGTGAAATCTGTTTTGATCACACCGGAATCTTCTTCGAAAGCGCTGGCTTTTGAAGAAAAAAGTGTCTCCCGGCCAATGGAAACGCCACATCCGGCGCCGGCAGCGGCCCCTGTGCGGCCGACCAAGCCCGCCGCAGAACAAATTCGCGCCTACGACAATATGGTTTCGCGTCTCGCAAGTGTGAGCCCGGTTCCGTATAGAGCGGTTTATGAGAAAGAGCCGGATACTCCTGTCGTGGAGATTCCTAAAAGGCCGGCTCCGTTTGTTCCCGCTGCTCAGGAAAAAGAAGCGAGTGCTCCGGTTGTTTCGGCTTGTGAAACAAAGGTGCCGGCGGCAGAAGCAAAGGCAGAAATTCAGCAGACAGTTCTTCCGGGAATACAGCCTGAAAAGCAGGAACTTCGTTTTGTCGGAGAAGTATTTAATACTTACATCATTGCACAGCGCGGTCAAGAAATTTGCTTTATTGACAAACATGCTGCACATGAACGAATCATCTATGAGAGTTTAATGGAGCATTATGGCCAAGTGAGCAGCCAGATGCTTTTGGTCCCGGCAACCATTCGGCTGTCCGGGGAAGAAAAAAATGCCCTGATGCAGCACGAGAAGATTTTGGCGGACAGCGGCTTGGAAATTGAAGATTTCGGCGGCAGTTCCGTTGTGGTGCGCGCTGTTCCAGCCGATGTGCCGCCGGACGATGTGGAGAATCTGGTGGTGGAACTTGCCAGTCATCTGCGGGAAAATCCGCGTTACACAGTCGGAGAGAAGACAGAGTGGGTTTTGCATTCCATCGCATGCCGTGCAGCAATCAAGGCAGGAGATAAAACGCATGCTGCTCAACTGATGCGTTTGGCGCAGGAAGTAATGGATGGAAAAATTCCGCCGTTTTGTCCCCATGGACGTCCGGTGATTTTGCGTTTGACATTGAAGGAGCTTGAGAAACAGTTTGGCAGACAAGGTTAAAGTTCTGGCCGTTTGTGGGCCGACGGCCTCCGGGAAAACTGCACTGGCTGTGCAGCTGGCCCGGCAACTAAACGGGGAAGTTGCATCGGCAGATTCGATGCAGATTTACAAAGGGCTTTCTGTGGGAACCGCAAAGCCGGATCATGCGGAAATGTGTGGAATCCCGCATCATTTGATGGATTTTTTATCTCCGGACCAGGCATTTTCGGTGGCAGATTATGTGGCGCAGGCTGGACGGATCATTGAGTCCATTGCAAGACGGGGGCGTGTCCCGATTTTGGCAGGCGGCACTGGATTGTATCTTTCAAGTTTGCTGGATGGTGTACGTTTTTCTCCAGCCAAACCGGTATCTGAGGAGCGGGTGCTGCTCCAGCAAGAGCTGGAACAAAACGGAATCGGCCCTTTGTATGCGGAGTTGTGTCGGATTGATCCGGAGTATGCAGCTACGCTTCATCCGAACAATCATGTGCGTGTGCTGCGTGCTCTGGAGCTGTATCGGCAGACGGGCAAAACAATGACGCAGCAAAGAAGTGAGTCAGTACCGGCAGAGCGGCCGTACAATGCGCGCGTGATCTGCCTGTGTCCGCGCCAGAGAGAAATGCTGTATGCGCGTATCGACGCACGTGTGGACCAAATGATGGCGAGTGGCCTGTTAGAAGAGGCGAGGGATGTTTACGAGCATCGCGCTTTGTATAAGACGGCTGCACAAGCCATTGGATACAAGGAGTTTTTTCCTTATTTTGAAGGAGCGAGCGAGTTGGAAAGCTGCGTGCTGGCGTTGAAACAGGCGACGCGCAATTACGCCAAACGTCAGTTGACTTGGTTTCGCAGAATGCCGGATGTGCTTTGGCTGCATCCGGAGGATGCGGATGTTTTGGAACAGGCGCTTGAATACTGGAACAGGATGGATTAAAAGAAAATACCATGAAGCAAAAAGGAAAAGGGAAAAGCATTCGTTGGGGGATTGTTGTTCTTTTACTGGTCCCGGTTGTTTACATTGGGGTGCAGCTGGCTTTAATTTTGTTCGGGCAGGTCAACCGTTCCTATGACACCCAAACTGCAGTGCTTTACGAAATGGCAGACACACTCTCCTGCCAGGGGTACGTCTCTTTGAGTGAAACAGATATCACGTACGATGGAACCGGGGTATTGGGCTATATCGCACAGGACGGGGAACGCGTGTCTGCCGGAACTGCGGTTGCACAGCAGTTTTCTGATGCACAGCAGGCATCGGCCTACCAGCAGATTCAAATGTTAAATGAGGAAATCGAACTTGTGGAGAAATCCCAGACTGTTTCTTCGGTCACTGTCAATGTTGACGCGCTTTTAAAACAGACGAAGACAGGAATCTATGAGATATTAGCCGATGTGCAGAGCGGGAATTATATGGATGTGCCGGATGCCAGAGAAGAGATTTTGACAGCACAGAACCGCTTGTTGATTAATACCGGTGCGGTATCCGATTTCTCGCAGAGAATTCAGGATTTGACCGCGCAGCGGGATGCGATTTCCGTGGAAAACCCTTCTTCCATTATGGCAAATACTGCGGGATATTTTGTTTCAGCGCAGGACAGTACCAAGTGTGTGTATACCGGTGAAGAGCTTTCTGCTATGTCTCCGGTGGAATTTGCACAGGCTTGTCAACAACCGTTGGAAGAAAACGACAGCAATGTAGCCGGAAAAATCATTACAGATTATGAGTGGCGCTATTTTGCTCTTGTGGATGCCAAACAGGCGGCTAAGTTTGTAGAGGGAAAAAGTGTGCAGATTTCTTTCCCCGGGGTTTCCGACAATTCTTTTCCGGCAGAGGTCATCAGCGTAACGGTGGATGAGGCAAACAATGCGGCCAAAGTGGAATTATCCTGCGATTACATCAATGAAGACGTGGTAATGCTGGAAAAAGAATCCGCTTTGATCACTTTTCAGGTTTACGAAGGGCTGCGAGTGGATGCCGCTGCACGCCGTGTGAGCGAAGGCGAGGACTATGTTTATATTAAACGCGGAAATACTGCGCAAAAACGTTATATTGACGTGATTTTTGAGGATCAGAACTACATTCTGGTTTCGCCCGACAGCGAGGATACTTCCGAAAAAACTTACCTGAAAATGTTTGATGAGGTCATAACCGATGCGGGCAGCCTGTCCGAAGATAAGGTCCTTTTGTAAAAAAGAGATGTGCGGAACAGCCGCTTTTTTCGCAAAAAGATTGACAATCAGCGGCAAAATGAAGATAATAAAAATATTAGCATATATGTATTATGCGGTTGTATGCCCTCTTTCAAAAACGGTTGCAACATCAGATTGTTTCAAAAGGAGTAAAGCAATTTATGAGTATGTTTGATAAACTTAAAGGTATGATGGGCGTGCCCGATGATGATGATTATGAGGATGAAGGCGTTGACATGATGCAGAATGTCGACGATACCGACAATTATAATGATTATAATATGCAGGACAATTACGGTTCTTCGGACGGAAGTCCCAAGCGCAATAAGGTTGTAAATATCAATTCAACCATGCAGCTTCAAGTCGTTCTGGTCAAGCCGGAGCGATTTGACGATGCCAGCGCAGTGGCGGATCATCTGAATGCCAAGCGCACGGTTGTGCTGAACCTGGAGTCTACCAGCAAGGACATTGCGCGCCGCCTGGTTGACTTTTTGTCCGGCGTTGCATATGCCAACAACGGGCAGATCAAACGTGTAGCGAACAGCACGTTTATTATTACGCCCTATAATGTAGACATTATGGGCGATCTCCTGGACGAGCTGGAGAGCAATGGCGTATTCTTCTGAGGCGAAACAGCGGGGATATATCCCGCCGCAAAATGACGAAGAAAAACTGTTGATGAAACGTGTGACGGAATGGGTCCATCAGGTAGAATATTCGGATCGTCCGCGCTGTACGTCCTTTCTCAGTGATCGTGAACAGGCTCTGGCTGTTTCTGCTCTGCAAAAATGCAAGTGGACCGAGTATGTGTTCAGCGGCGGATACGATGCAGCGGAACGAAAACTGCTTTGCATTTACAGCGGTGAAAAGCCGGAAGAACCTTTTCCGGCCCGATGTCTCAATATTGAAGTGCTGCAAAAAGACAAGACTCTGTCACACCGGGATTATTTGGGAGCATTACTTTCACTTGGTATAAAGCGAGAATGCGTCGGGGATATTTTGGTCACAGAAGATGGCGCACAGTGCTTTGTTTTGGAAAAACAATCCGGGCTTGTGCTGGAAGAATTGTCGTCAGTCGGGCGTTGCCATGTGCATGTATCATACGCGCAGACAGAGAGCGTTTCGGCGCCGGCGGGACGTGAATTTACCGTCAGTCTTGCGTCGATGCGGCTCGATGCACTTTTGGCGGAAATGATTCATACAAGCCGTTCCAATGCGGTGCAGCTGATTCGCGGTGGCGCGGTAGAGATCAATCACATACCGAGCACCAAGCCCCATGAACCCGTTTATGAAGGAGACACGTTCAGCGTTCGGGGTTATGGAAAGTTTCGTTTGCAAAAAATTGGAGAACAGAGTCGGAAAGGCCGAACATTTGTATCCTATCTACAATATTGACAGGGGGCAATCTTGATGAATGCTGATGATATCCGCAATGTCACTTTCGACAAAGTGATGCGTGGTTACCGGTCAGAAGAGGTAGATGCCTATTTGGAACAGGTAGCTGCCGAAATGGAAAAACTTCAGGCCGAAAAAGAGGACAATGAGAAAAAACTCTTTATCCTGGCGGAGAAGGTTGACCAGTATCGCAACGATGAAGAAACGCTGAAAACAGCTTTGCTGAATGCACAGCGAATGGGAGAAAGCGTGATTCATGAGGCGCGTCAAAAAGCTGAAACCATTTTGTATGATGCGAATACCAAGGCCAATCAGCTCAAACAGGAAGCTGCCGATAATGTGGCGGAGATGGAGCAGGAACTGGCGCGCCTGAAAACGGAAGTGGCACAGTTCAAGAGCAATGTCCTCATGCTGTATCGTCAGCACATTGAGTCACTGAGCGCTGTTCCGGGCGAAGAACGGACGAAGAAGGAAGAGCAACAGGAAGAAGAGAAAAAGAGCCGTCCTCGCAGACGTGAAAAAGCTTCTTCGGAAAAGAATAAGAAGAAAGCTGCGGAGGCAGAAGAGAAGGAAGATATTCTGGAGCTTCCTGAAGAGCCTGCGCGAGAGATGGACCGTACACCGTTCGACTTTGAAGCTGAAATGCCGCAGGATGATAATGCGGACGGCGATGAGAATTTTGAGAGCTATCATGGCATCAAATTTGATGACGAAGACTAAAACGACAAGCGGCGTTTGTGGCAGGCGCGCAGAAATAGTTTGCGCGCCGTACCAGCGCCGCTTGTTTTGATTTCAAAAAGGGGGAGACCACGTGTTTTCTGTCATTGTGACAACTGTACTTCTTGTGTTGCTGGATCATCTTACAAAGTTTTTGGCAACTACGTATCTGGCTCCGATCGGTTCTGTGACTCTGATCCCGGGGATCATGGATCTGCGTTATGTTTTGAATGACGGAGTGGCATTTGGAATGTTTGCAGGTGGCGATGCCAGAGTGATATTGCTGGTTGTAACCGGTGTGGTTTTGGTATGCTTTGCGGCTTATCTTTTGATCAAGCGGCCTTCAAAATATATGGAGCGCATTTCCTTGATTTTGATTTTGTCCGGTGGCTTGGGGAATTTTATCGACCGCTTGCTGAATGGCGCTGTTGTCGACTTTTTTGCCACAACATTTATCGATTTCCCTGTTTTCAATGTAGCTGACTGCTTTGTAACAGTGGGCGTGGTATTGCTGATTTTCAGCGTGTTCCGTGAGGAAGCGAAAGCCAAAAAGACGATTTCTGTTTCTGAAACCACCCCGGATCAGAATGATCAGGCATGAATTTTCCGTCTCGCCCGAGTTGGCGGGACAACGCATCGATAAGGTGCTCGCGGAAAATCTGACGGATGTGACACGCAGTTTCGCGCAGCAGCTGATTGAGCAGGGACTTGTTTTGTGCAACGGAAAAAAGGCGGCCAAGAGCTTGAAAGTTGCTGTTGGTGATTCAGTCGTATGCGAAATTCCGCCACCCCAGAACACAGAAATTATTCCGCGAAACATCCCGCTTGATATCGTATATGAGGACGATGTTTTACTGGTGGTCAACAAGCCGAAAGGAATGGTAGTACATCCTGCGCCGGGCAATCCAGACGGCACATTGGTAAATGCGCTTCTGTACCATTGTCATGGAAATTTGTCCGGAATCAACGGGGAAATCCGTCCCGGAATTGTCCATCGAATCGATAAAGACACCAGTGGATTGTTGGTGGTGGCAAAGGACAATGCGGCCCATCTGGCGCTGTCAGAACAATTTGCGGTGCACAGCATTACCCGTGTTTATCAAACGGTTGTATATGGAGGCTTTCGGGAAGACGATGGCTTCGTAGAAGGTTTGATCGGCCGCCATCCTGTGGATCGAAAGCGTATGGCTGTTGTGAATAAAAACGGAAAATATGCTTACACAGCATATCATGTGGAAGCGCGTTTTCGCGGCTTTACGCATTTGTCCGTTCGTCTGAAAACAGGTCGGACGCATCAAATTCGGGTGCATATGGCCAGTATTGGACATCCTGTAGCGGGAGATGCGGTTTATGGGCCTCATAAGGTTCTGACTCAGCTGCAGGGGCAGTGCCTGCATGCGGGAACTTTGGGATTTATTCATCCTTCCTCAGGTAAGTACATGGAATTTCAAAGCGAACTTCCGCTTTATTTTACGGATTTTTTAAAGCAAATCCAAAAAGAGTAAAGGGATTGCACTATGATTGAATCGTTGCGGGACATTCTGGTTGTTTCCGATATTGATAATACATTGCTCACACCAACGGAAGGCATTCCCAGTGTCAACAAGGCAACCATTCAGCTTTTCTGTGCGCTGGGCGGGAAATTCACGGTCGCTACCGGGCGGACTGTGGAATCGGTTCAGCAGCGTTTGGGGGATTTGACTCTTTCCGCGCCGGCCATCACGGGCGGCGGTGGTGTTTTGTGCGATTTTTCTACAGGTGAGCGCATTAAAAATGAAGTATTGCCGCGCGCGGTCGCTTATCGTGCCCTGGAGGATATTTATTGCAAATTTCCGACAGTGGGAATTGAGGTAATGGGGGCTGATGGCCTTCTTTATGTGGTGCGTGGGAACGAATACGTTCAGCGCCACTTGTGCCAGGAAGAGTTGAGCTGCTTGTTGATTCCGCTGGAGGAAATTCACTGCGAGTGGAATAAAGTTTTGTTTGCCGGAGATCATGAATTGCTTGGCCGTGTAAAGGCCTTTGTCGAGGCGCGCTATTACCCGGGAATTTATTTTGTTGAGACAGATTCCATGTACTATGAGATCCTGCCGGAAGGCGTTTCCAAAGGGCAGGCTTTACGGGATTTGTGCCGCTATTTGAAAATCCCTGTCGAAAACACCATTGCCATTGGCGATTACTACAACGATATTGAGTTGCTGCAGACAGCAGGGCATTCTGTAGCTGTCCGTAATGCTCCGGGAGAAGTGCAGTTGGCTGCAGATGAGATCACATCCTCCTGTATGGATGGAGGAGTTGCAGAAGTGTTGTATCGGCTGATTCGGCAATATGCCAGGGAGTGTGACAGTGCGTCGCGAAACTAAGATTTTGACATGCGTATTTGTGGCATGCCTGTTTCTGTTGTCAGGTTCTCTCTTTTTCATTTTGCCGCATTCCGATGGACAGCCCGTTTCGGTATCGGCTTATTTTGAAAATGAACAGGACAGAGTCAATGTGAACAAGGCGCCTGCTGCGGAACTGATGTGTCTGGAAGGTATTGGTGAAAAACGGGCGCAGGCGATTATTTCTTATCGTGAAGCAAACGGCCCGTTTTCCTGCGCAGAAGATTTGGAAAATGTAACGGGAATCTCAGACGGAATTCTGGAAAAAATTCGGGACGATATCACGTTTTGATGCCGGAGGAAGGGGCGGCGAATATGGAAAACGGTTCGCAGGGGGATCTTTTTGTCAATCGTGAATTGAGCTGGTTGGAATTTAATCGGCGGGTACTGGCTCTGGCCCACGAGAAAGAGGTCCCTCTTGGGGAGCAGCTCAAATTTGCGGCTATTTACGGAAGTAATCTGGATGAGTTCTTTATGGTGCGTGTCGGTTCTTTGTATGACCGTACTTTGCTGAAAAAAACCGCCAAAGAAAACAAAACCGGAATGACGCCTGCACAGCAGTTGGATGCAATTATGCTCAAAGTGGCAGAACTGCAGCAGCACTGCGACAAAGTTGTGGAACGGCTGTATGAGAAGCTGCGTGCTTTGGGATACCAAAAAATTGACTTCTCCAAGCTTGGAAAAAAGCAGGAGCATTTTTGGAAAACTTATTTCCTGCACGAAATTTTTCCGTTGTTGTCCCCGCAGATCATTGATCGGAGGCATCCGTTCCCTTTTTTGCGGAATCAGGAGATGTATCTGGGTGCAATGCTCAAGGCGAAGGGGGCATCTCAGCCTTCTTTTGGTCTAATCCCCATCAGCAATCAATTTCAGCGAATTGTTTTTGTTCCGCGAGACGGAAAGGTGACATTTGTTCTGGTAGAAGAGCTGATTGAGCATTTTGCCGGGATCGTCTTTGGGAAAAACGTAATTCAAGCCAAATGTTTGTTTCGCATTACCCGCAATGCGGATATTACTGCGGACGAGGGAATGTTTGACCACGATGTGGATTATCGCGCTGTAATGAGCGAGCTCTTGAAAAAACGCAGAAAACTTGCAGCTGTCCGCCTGCAAACTTCCCTTCACGCATCCGAAGAAATCGTTTCCTTTTTATGTGAAAAATTATTTTTGCCTGGTAAGCAGGTGTTTGCGCAGAGCGCGCCGCTGGACTTGTCGGTCGGCTTTAAACTTTCTGCAAAGCTGGCGCAGGGAAATCATCCGGATTTGTTTTATCCGGTGCGTCGCCCCATGCTTCCGCCGGCAGGGTTTCACTTGGCGCGTGCAGTGGAAAAACAGGATGTGCTGCTGTCCTATCCGTATCAAAGTATGCGTCCGTTCATTCAAATGTTGAATGAAGCGGCGTGTGACCCGGATGTTCTTTCCATCAAGATGACTCTGTACCGGGTAGCCCATGAATCAAAAATTATTGAGGCTTTGATTTCTGCTGCGGAAAACGGAAAAGAAGTAGTGGCAGTTGTGGAGCTGCGAGCCCGTTTTGACGAGCAAAATAACATTGATTTTTCCAAGCAGCTGGAAGAGGCGGGCTGTACTGTTATTTACGGCTTTGAAGCCTATAAGATTCATTCCAAACTCACGTTGATTACGAAAAAGAAAAAGGGGCGTTTTCAGTACATCTCTCAAATTGGGACAGGAAATTACAACGAAAAAACTTCGGAACAATATACGGATTTGTCTTTTCTTACATCAGATCCCGCTATCGGTGCCGAATTGGCTGCGATTTTTCATAATCTGGCAATCGAGCGTCTTACGGAGAAAGCCGATTCGCTTCTCGTAGCGCCTTTGTGTTTTAAAAGCGTTTTGCTGCAGGAGATGGATCGTGAAATTCAAGCGAAAAAAGAGGGGCGTCCTGCACAAATTATTTTGAAGTGTAATTCCGTGAGCGATCGGGAAATCATCGAGAAAATTTCCCAAGCGTCTTGTGCAGGTGTGCCGGTTCAAATGATTGTACGCGGTATTTGCTGTATCAAGGCAGGAGTTCCCGGAAAAACAGAAAATGTGACAATCCGGAGCATTGTGGGAAGGTATTTGGAGCATGAGCGAGTTTATGCTTTTGGCTCATGGCCGGATACGCGCGTTTACATTGCTTCAGGTGATTTTTTGACACGAAATACCGAACGGCGTGTTGAGGTAGGTGTCCGGATTCGAAGCGCAAAAATTCGCTGCGAATTGTGGGAAATGCTGCAGATGCAGCTGAATGACAATGTCAATGCCAAAGAGATGATGGCGGACGGTTCGTATCAAAAAGTGCGTCGTCAGAATGACGAAGCTCGCGTGGACAGTCAGGCTGATATGTACCGCGTTCTTCAAAATGCCTGGCCCCGCACAGGGGTTCCTTCTCGCAATCAGCCGACTAAAAAGACGTTGCCTCAGAGAAAGACAGCATTCCGTCGCACGACCACAAGGCATTCGGGTGACCTTTTTTCTTCTATTTTGCATCTGTTGAAAAAGAAATAATTTTTGAACGGCGGCTGTTATGCCGCCGTTCTTTTTTGTTGGACAGGCGGCATAAACATAGATAGACTTTCCATGAAAGGATGTGCAGATGCGTGGAGTGGGAAAAGGCGGAAAAGACAGAGCAGAAGCAGGAAAAGAAGGAACTTTATCCGCAGCCGGCGCCAACTTCATACAAAGGGAAAAAGAATCCGGAGCAGCTTCTTTGGGTTCAGATTCTTCTGTGTGCGGCAATGGCAGCGTTTCTTTTGTTTTCCAAAAGCACGTCGGCGCCGTATTGGCCGGATTTGCAGGGGGAATATCAATCCGTTTTGGAGAATGGGATCTCGTTTTCCAGCGACACAACATTTTCTCATTTCGCGGACCAGACCATTGCCAAACTGCGCCGGAAAGCACAGGAGATTTTGAATCAGCTGGATGGAGATATGCTGACTGGCCGCGGCGGAATTTGGAAGGTGAGCGCTGCAAAAAAAACACCACCGGCAGGGGCGAGTCTGGAGTCTTATACCGTGCAGTTCCCGTTTCAAATGCCGGTGGAAGGACGCTTGACGTCCGAATACGGATTTCGGGACAATCCAGTGAATGGCAAAGAGGACTTTCACGCGGGATTGGATATCGCGGCAGAAGAGGGAACAGCTGTGCTGTGTGTTTCGGATGGCCAGGTGATGCGAACGGGCTATAATGCAGAACGGGGAAATTACGTGATTGTACGCCACGCGGAAGGCGTTCAAACGCTTTACCAGCATATGTCTTGTGTTTTTGTGCGCGGCGGAGAGACTGTTTCGATTTCGCAGCGTTTGGGAACAGTGGGTTCAACGGGGTATTCCACTGGACCGCACCTCCATTTCGAACTGATTGTAAATGGCATACGGATGGACCCGTCAACCAATTTCCCGGAGTTGTTTGCATGAGCTGGGCGGTCAGTGTCCAGCCGGTGCTTGTGTGTGCGTGTCTGGCAGCGGGGCTGCTTTTTGATCCCATGGGGTTTCTTCGTATGGCGTTGTTTTGCAGCGTGTTTCATGAAGCCGGACATATCATCGCTTACTGGATCATTACAGGCTGTTTCCCGCCGCTGCAATTCCGGGTTGGCGGAATCGCTTTGAAAAAGGTTCACTCCATGAACACTTGTCAAGAAAACAAGGTGCTGGCAGCAGGCCCTCTGGCAAACTTTTTTCTTGCAGGACTGCTGTATATTCTGGCACGGCATCATGCCAGCTACGGAGCATATTTTTTGGCGGCGGTCAGCTTGTGTACAGGTCTGTACAATTTGCTCCCCATCGGGACATTGGATGGTGCAAAGCTTCTTCAGAACGTCTTCCCGGCATCTTGGCAAAACGAGGTTCTGCACGCGGAAAGGCTGCTCGCATACTTCCTGCCAGGACTGACGTTTCTATGTGTGTTTTTTTATCCGCTGCCGGAAACAGCAAAAATGGCCGCGGTTCTGGCAGCTGGTTATTTGTGGTTGCAGCAGTTCTGCACCGGTTTGTAATCAGATGGAAACTATGGTATAATATTTGCGATTTTGAGTCGCGCGTTTCTATTTTTATGGATTAAGAGGTTATATCATGCCAGAAATTACAGAACTTCGCTCCGTCCTGATGGACGTGCAGAAGCCAGGACGATATACCGGTGGTGAACCCGGATGCGTCTACAAGGAAAAAGAAAAGGTTGACCTTCGCTTTGCATTTTGCTTCCCGGATACCTATGAAGTGGGAATGTCATTTTTGGGGATGAAAATCCTCTATGAGATTCTCAATCAGAAACCGAATGTTTGGTGCGAACGTGTCTTTATGCCCTGGTTGGACATGAAGGAAGCAATGGAAACGCACAACATCCCGCTTTATGCGCTGGAAAGCAAAGATCCGCTTTCGGAATTTGACGTGATTGGGTTCACCCTGCAGTATGAGCTTTCTTACACCAATATTCTGGCCATGCTGGATTTGGCGCACATTCCCGCTGTGGCGCAGCAGCGAGCAGAGGCGGATCCGTTTATTGTAGCGGGCGGACCTTGTGCCTGCAATCCCGAACCTCTTGCGGATTTCTTCGATTTGTTTATGCTGGGAGAAGGCGAAGTCCAGCTTCCCATGGTGTGCGATACCATTTTGCAGGGACGAAAAGAAGGGCTCTCCAAGCATGAGATTCTTGTGCGCCTTTCGCGAATTGAAGGCGTTTATGTTCCGTCTCTGTACGATGTCTCTTATTTCCCGGACGGACGTATTGAGAAAGTCACCGCAAAGGAAGGCGCGCCGGCTGTCGTGCGCAAAGCGATCATTCAGGACATGAACAGCCAGCCGCTCCCCACACATTTTGTTGTTCCCATGATTGGCGCTGTTCATGACCGGGCGCAAATTGAAGTTCTTCGCGGTTGTGTTCGTGGATGCCGTTTTTGCCAGGCGGGATTTTTGTATCGGCCTATGCGGGAGCGCAATGCGGACATGCTGAGTGAAGCCGGTCGGGAGTTGTGTGATAATACCGGATATGATGAGATTTCGCTGACATCTCTTTCTACAAGTGACCACAGTCAGCTGGAGCCGCTGCTGGACGATATGCTGAGCTGGACACAGAGCGAGCATGTGAGTATGTCGCTTCCGTCCCTTCGAATTGATAATTTTTCGCAGAGCCTGGTTGAAAAAACCACACGGGTACGCAAAAGTGGTCTGACTTTTGCCCCAGAAGCCGGCACGCAGCGCCTGCGCGATGTGATCAATAAAAATGTGACTTGGGAAGAAATTGAGCGCAGCTGTACGCTGGCGTTCAATGCCGGTTACACGGCGGTGAAACTCTATTTCATGATGGGGCTTCCCACAGAAACCATGGAGGATATCGCAGGCATTGCGGAAACCGCACAAAAAATTGTCGACCTCTATTACAGCCAAGAACATCCGAAAGGAAAAGGGGTACAAGTTTCCATCAGCGTTGCCTGTTTTGTCCCAAAGCCGCATACACCTTTTCAGTTTGTACCGCAAGACACGCAGGAGACACTTCGGGAAAAACAGCAGTATTTGCTTCGTTGTGTACGCAGTCGAAAAATCAGTGTCAGTTATCACGACAGCCGGACAAGCTTTTTGGAAGCAGTGTTCGCCAAGGGTGATCGTCGTTTGGGCAAGGTGTTGTTGGAGGCTTATCACCGCGGATGTTATTTTGACGGATGGGACGATCATTTCTTGTATGACACCTGGTTGGAAGTTTTCCGCGATCTGAAGGCTGATCCTGCATTCTATGCCAACAGAGCCATTGCGCTGGATGAGGTAACACCTTGGGAACATCTGGATTACGCAGTGACGAAAAATTATTTGATCCGCGAATACCAGAAAGCACTGGAAGGGAAAACGACCCAGCCTTGCAATCGTTCCTGTGCGGGATGCGGTGCCAATAGTTTGTTGGGGGGAGGTGCCTGCTTTGATTACAATTCGTCTGTGGTTCACAAAAACAGGTGAGGCGGCTTACATCTCCCTGCTGGACTTGCAACGGGTGATGCAGCGCGCCTTTAAAAGATCCCGCCTGCCCGTATGGTATACGCAGGGATTTAATCCGCATATCTATATGACCTTTGCTGCGCCCCTTGCTCTGGGACAGGAGAGCCTTGTGGAATCGCTGGATTTTAAAAGCGAGACGGACGAATGGGACTGGCAGAAGGCCAAAGTGGATTTGCAGGCCTGCCTTCCCAGCGGGATCGACGTTGTTCGCTTGGAGCCGGCCCAAAGAAGTCCCAATGAAATTTCTTATGCTGTTTACAGCTTGCAGGTTGCGCCGGAGCATGCAAAAGAAGTGAAAGCCGCTTTTGATGCCTATAACCAGGCAGAACATGCAATCGTAATCAAGCAGGGGAAAAAGGGTAAATCCAAAGAATTGGATTTGAAAAATTACATTCCTAAAATCGAATATTCTCATCGCAAAGAAGGGCTGTTTGCGCAGGCCATTTTTCCCACTGGAAACACCTTTACGCTCAATCCGGCTTTACTGCTGGGATATCTGCATGAAAATCACTCGATTGAGCTGGCGTGGGTTCGTCTTCTGCGCATTGATTTGCTGGATGCACAAAAAGAAAAATTTTGCTGAAACACTTGTAATAAGGCCCCGATTGTGCTATTATATTTTAGCGTTATGTCCGCTGTGCCAACAGTGGGGTTAATGTAAAAATCATTAAACGGGTAGTCCTCTGCCGGCAACGCCGGGTATGAATGCCTAAAAAACATGGAGGATCATTATGGACGCATTGAAATTGATGACCGAGGGCATGATTAAAGAGAACAAGCCCGAATTCAACGTCGGCGACACTGTTCGCGTTTCCGTTCGTATCAAGGAAGGCGAGCGCGAGCGTATCCAGGCTTTTGAAGGCACTGTGATCGCGAAGAAACATGGCGGCATTGCGGAGACTTTTACTGTCCGTCGTTCTTCTTACGGTGTTGGTGTTGAGCGTGTTTTCCCGATCAACTCTCCGTTCGTTGAGAAAGTTGAAGTGGTTCGCAAGGGCCGTGTGCGCCGCGCAAAGCTCACCTACCTCAGAAACCGCACCGGCAAGGCTGCCAAAGTCAAAGAACAGCTCCGATAAGCTTCACGAAAGGGACAATGTACATTGTCCCTTTTTTCGTTATATCGATCGGAATAGAGGTGATGCCTGGATGGAAAAGGTAAGACGGGAAAATAAAATTTTTGAGTGGTATGATTCGCTGGTGTTTGCACTGGCGGTCATTGTCCTTGTATTTGTGTTTGTTTGCCGAATTATTGTAGTATCCGGAAGCTCTATGGAGCCAACGTTACAGGGCGGAGACCGCGTAGTGGTCCAAAGTATGCTTTACAAGCCTCACCGGGGAGATGTGGTAGTGGTGGACAGCTATATTGAGTATGGCGATCCGCTGGTCAAACGTATCATCGCGGTGGGCGGAGATACGGTGGACATCGATTTTGAAACCGGCGAGGTTTCCGTAAATGGAGAAGTACTGGACGAGCCTTATATTTCGGCGCCCACACAGCAGAGTTTTGATGTGGAATTTCCGCTTACAGTTCCGCAGGGAAAGGTCTTTTTGATGGGGGATAACCGTCCGCATTCTACCGATAGTCGCTCTTCACAGGTGGGGTTGATCGATGAGCGGAGCATTTTGGGAAAGGTGCTGTTCCGCATAGCGCCTTTGAATCGATTGGGGAAGATAGCATGAGCAATGATTTGGTGAATCAGCGTCAAATTCAATGGTTTCCGGGACATATGGCCAAGACGCTGCGGGTGATGGAAGCAAGCCTGAAACAAGTGGATGTAATTCTTCAGATTTTGGATGCACGCATTCCGTATAGCAGTCTGAACCCGGAAATTGCCCGCATCACGCGGGGAAAACCGCATTTGTATGTTCTGAACAAGGCGGACTTGGCCGATCCCAATGTTACCGCGCGCTGGGTTTCGTATTTTACACGGGAAGGCGATGGCTGCGTTGCGCTGTCCAGTAAAAACCGTGCGGGAATCGCCGGCGTGAAAGCTGCGATCGGGCAGGAATTGGAGGCACTTTTGAGCCGGCGTTCCATGAAGGGAATGGCGGGCGCTAAGATTCGTGTGATGGTGGTCGGCATTCCGAATGTAGGAAAATCCACATTTATCAACAGCTTTGCAGGTACCACGAAGGCGAAAGCGGCGGATAAGCCGGGTGTTACGCGCGGAAAGCAGTGGGTCAGCGTAGGAAATTATGACCTTTTGGATATGCCGGGGGTTTTGTGGAAGAAATTTGATTCCTATAAAACTGCCAGCAATCTGGCCTTTATTGGCTCCATCAAGGATGATATTTTGGATATTGAAGAAATTGCAGTGGGCCTTTTGGAGGAAATGCAGGCGATCGACCCTCAAAAATTGGCAGAGCGCTATCGTCTGACACAGGAGGATTTGGAGCTGGAACCGTACGATCTTCTGGAGGCGATTGGAAAGAAACGCGGTATGCTGATGAGCGGCGGCGCAGTGAACACCGAACGGGCTGCAATTATGCTGGTAGATGAGTTCCGCGCGAGCAAAATCGGGCGAATTTCACTGGAAAGGCCGGAGGATTTATGACCGAAGATTTGTATGCGTTTGATCTTGCGTATGGTTCGGATTTTCCAGTGATCTGTGGGGTGGATGAAGCGGGCCGCGGGCCCCTTTGCGGTCCGGTGAGCGTAGCGGCTGTTATTCTGGACCCTTCGGATCCCATTGAGGGAATCAATGATTCCAAAAAATTGAGTGAAAAAAAACGGGCAATTCTTTTTGAGGAAATTGTACGCCGTGCGCTGGCGTATAAAGTGTGTCTGATCGGACCGGAAACAATTGATGAACTGAACATTCTGGGAGCCACCATGCTGGGGATGCAGCAAGCGGTCGAGGGACTCTCTCAGCGCCCGTCTCTGGCGCTGATCGACGGGAACCGCTGCCCGAAATTAGACATTCCCGCGCAGGCAGTAGTCAAAGGGGACGCGAAATCGGCAAGTATCTCCGCAGCGTCCATTCTGGCGAAAGTAACGCGAGATCGCTTTATGGAAGATTTGGCCAAGCAATATCCCCAGTATCAACTTGAAAAGCATAAAGGGTATCCTACGAAATTGCACTATCAACTTCTGGACCAATACGGGATCCAGCCTTTTTATCGAAAATCGTTCTTAAAAAAACGCGGGTACGTAAAATGAAAAGGGAAGTGCTGGGCGCCTGGGGCGAGAGCATGGCGGCGCGTTATTATCGGAAACGAGGATACTCTCTTCTGGATGCACGTTATCGGACTCGTTTCGGTGAGATTGACCTTGTGGCCGAAAAAGGCGATTTGATTGTTTTTGTAGAAGTAAAGACGCGTAGTTCCAGTCGGCATGCAGAGCCGCGCGAAGCAGTCACGCGCGAAAAACAGCGGCGCCTCATTTATGCGGCACAGAGTTTTATCCAGCAAAATGATCTGGGGGATTGCCCCATGAGGTTTGACGTAGTGGAAGTGATCCCGGATGAGACAGGAAATGCACAAGTAGCTTGTTTTGAAAATGCTTTTTCTGTAGAATAGGGGTGAAGTATTGGATTTTTTCGATTTGCATTGCGATACGGTCGTACAGCTTATGAAAAGCGGTCAGGATCTGGCTGCTTCCGCCGGGCATGTCAGTTTTTCAAAAGCGGCTGGATTGCGCCGCTGGGGTCAGGTTTTTGCATTGTTCATTCATGACAATCAGGCGGGAGATGCGTATGGATGCTATTGCCGTGAACGGGATTTTTTTCAGAGCATTTTACGTAAGTATCCGGAGAAAATTTTGCAATGCCGAACCCCCGATGACATGGAAGATGCCTTTGCAAGTGGCAAATGCGCAGCAATTTTGTCTGTAGAGAACGGGTCCGCACTGGAGGGACGTTTGGACCGGCTGCAGGAACTGGCGCAGGATGGGGTAAAACTTCTTACGCTCACTTGGTTCGGGGAAAATGAATTAGGATATGGAAGCGCGGAAGGCGGCGCGTTGAAGCCTTTTGGAAGGCAAGTCGTTGAAGCGCTGCCGGAGTATGGAATCATTCCAGATATTTCGCATCTTTCTGACGAAGGCGTGTCGGATGTTTTCTCTCTGTATAGCGGCCCGGTGCTGGCGAGCCACTCCAATGCACGCAAAATAACCGGCCATTGCAGAAATCTGACAGACCGTCAGATTCAGGAAATCTCGCGGCGCGGTGGTTTGATTGGCGTGAATCTTTATACGGATTTTCTGCTCGGCCCACGGGAAGTGGACTCCATGGATGCGGTATACCGCCATGTAAATCATTTTCTGGAGTTGGGCGCAGGGCAAGCGCTTAGTTTCGGAACGGATTTTGATGGTTCGATCCCCATTCGGGAGGTAGCAGATCTTTCTCATATTCCAGCGCTGTATCACTATCTTTTGCAAAAGGGAATCGATGAGAAAATTCTTCAGGGAATCTTTTTTGAAAATGCGCGCCGCTTTTGGTTGCGCACATTGTAAAATAGAGGGGGAAGTTCAAGATGGAATACACCAGCACGCGAAACGATCAACTTTCTGTTCAAGCCGCTGAAGCAATTTTGCGGGGAATCGCACCAGACGGCGGATTGTTTGTTCCGAAACAGTTTCCTTCGTTGCCTGTAGAAGAAGTTTTGGATTTGTCTTATCCTGAAACCGCACAGAAAGTAATCTCTTTGTTCCTTACGGATTATGCGCCGGAGTTTTTGCGCAAGGCTGCAGAGCAGACGTATGGCGGCGAGCGCTTTGCACAGAAAGCCGGGTATGTATCGCCCGTTGGAGATTCCGGAATGTATTCGCTGGAACTTTGGCATGGCCCGACCTGCGCCTTCAAAGATTATGCGCTTCAGCTGATGCCCAAGCTTCTTGTCCAAGCCAAAGAAATTTTGGGTGATACGAATGTTACCAAAATTCTGGTAGCCACATCCGGCGACACGGGTAAAGCTGCCCTGGCAGGTTATGCGGATTTGCCCGGCATCAAGATTGCCGTGTTTTATCCCAATGAAGGGACCAGCGAAATTCAGCGGTTGCAGATGGTCACGCAAAAAGGTGAGAATGTGGCCGTCTATGCGGTTCAGGGGAATTTTGACGATGCGCAGACCGGCGTGAAACGAGTGTTCGGAGATCCGGCTGTAGCAGAACGTCTGGCTGAAAAAGGAGAAAAGCTTTCCAGCGCGAACTCGATTAACTGGGGCCGTCTTGTCCCGCAGATTGTTTATTATTTTTACGCTTATGCGCAGCTGGTGCGGCAAGAAGTCATTGAGAATGGTGAGAGGGTTGATTTCTGCGTTCCCACCGGCAATTTCGGTGATATTCTGGCGGGGTATTATGCCAAAAGAATGGGGCTGCCGGTTGGCAAGTTGATTTGTGCTTCCAATAAAAACAATGTGCTGACGGATTTCCTTACCACGGGCGTTTACGATGCCCGGCGTTTATTCTATAAGACAGAATCTCCGTCTATGGATATTCTGGTGTCTTCCAATTTGGAGCGGTTGCTGTATCATATTACCGGAGACAGCAAAAAGGTTGCTGACTGGATGGCACAGTTAAATCAGCAGGGCCATTACCAGGTGGATCATGAGACACTGGCACAGATCCAAGAACATTTTGCATGTGGCTGTGCCAATGACGAAGATGGTGCCCAGGAGATCCGACGCTGTTTTGAAAAAAACGGATATCTGATGGATCCGCATACGGCGGTGGCTTGGCATGTGGCCGCTTCGCTGCGGACAAATACGGCGGAGCAGCCCTGCGTGATTTTGTCCACCGCAAGTCCGTACAAATTCCCCGCCAGTGTATTGGCTGCGCTGGGACAGAGTGTGCCGGCTGATGAATTTGAGGCGTTGCGCACATTGGAAGAAAAGAGCGGGATGCCCGCTCCGGAAAGTCTGCGTGTTCTTCGTGGCCAGACAGAACGCTTTGGACAGGTGATTTCCAAAGAAGAAATTCGGCAGGTAGCCTTGTCGCTGTAAAAGGAAAAAGAGCGGTTTCCAAGACGAAACCGCCCTATTCCATATACAAAGTTAAGCTTGCTCATACGTTTCGCACATGGTTTCTTCTCCCAGAACAGCCATGCGGTTTTTTACGTTGATGCTTTTGGCAGTACAGCAGCAATGGCCGTTGTTGTGCACGCAATTGGAAACTTCACAACAAATGCCCTGCAGGACTTTTTCCTCTTTGTGCATATCAAAGCCTCCTTTTCATGAGATAGGACTAGTATGTCTCATGCAGAAAGAATGATTCGGAGATTTCTATGGCAATTTTTACAATTGGAGACCTGCATCTTTCGTTAAACGGCAAAAAGCCGATGGATATTTTCCCTGGATGGCAGGACTATGTACAGCGTCTCGAAAAGAACTGGCGTGCATTGGTTTCACCGGAGGATATCGTAGTGCTGGCCGGTGACACATCATGGGCCATGAGTCTGTCGGAATGTGACGAAGATTTTGCCTTCCTTCATGCTTTGCCCGGAAAAAAGGTGTTGCTGAAGGGCAACCACGACTACTGGTGGTGTACCATGGCAAAGATGGAACGCTATCTGGAAGAAAAGAAATTTTCAAGCATTTCCTTTCTTCACAATAATTGTGTGCAGAGCGAAGGGATTGCTTTGTGTGGCACTCGCAGCTGGTTATTTGATCAGGGAAAGCCGCATGATGAAAAAATTATGCAGAGGGAGTGCGGCCGTCTGATTGCGTCTCTGGAAGCAGCCAAAGACGCGGAGAAAGTGGTCTTCTTGCATTATCCGCCTATTTACCCGCGAGCAGATGCACAGCAAGTCGTCGAAATTTTGAAAACATATCATGTAAAGCGCTGCTTTTACGGACATCTGCACGGAGGTTATATCCCGCACGCGGTGCAGGGGAATGTGGACGGAATTGAATATCGTTTGATCAGCGCGGACGCACTTAGATTTTGTCCGTATAAAATTTGATTTTGATGGTAGCAATTTGCAGAAATATGTGATATAATCATCAATTGAAAGTTTTCTTTTATTGGAGGAACCAGAATGAATCTCGTAAAAAATGAAAAATTGGAAAATAACAGCCACGAACTGCAGTTCTCCATTGATGCGGTTACTTTCAGCGCCGCAGTCGATAAAGCGTTTAAAAAAGAAGTCGCAAAGTACAATATTCCGGGCTTCCGTAAAGGAAAGGCTCCCCGTCACATGATCGAAAAAATGTATGGTGCGGATGTTTTCTATTATCCCGCAATCAACGATCTGTTCCCTGAAGCCTATGATGAGGCTGTCAAAGAGAGCGGTATCGAGCCGGTGGACCGTCCGGAAGTAGAAGTTGTTTCTGCCAACCTGAATGACGGTGTTGTTTTGAAAGCGGTCGTGACCGTAAAGCCCGAGATGAAAATCGGTACCTACAAAGGTTTAAAAGCAACCAAAAAGGTCCACACTGTGGAAGACAGTGCTGTGGACGCTGAAATCGCACGTATGCAGGACCGTAACAGCCGCATCATCACCCGTGAGGGGGCTGCCGAGAACGGTGATATCACTGATATTGATTTTGAAGGTTTTGTAGACGGTGTTGCATTTGAAGGCGGCAAGGGCGAACACTTCCCGCTGACCCTGGGCTCTGGCCAGTTTATCCCCGGCTTTGAGGATCAGATTGTTGGCCATTCCGCAGGTGAAGAGTTCGACGTGAATGTGACGTTCCCCGAGCAGTATCAGGCGGAAGCGCTGGCCGGCAAGGCTGCTGTGTTCAAGGTGAAATTGAACGAGGTCAAGCACAAAGAGCTGCCGACTTTGGACGATGAGTTTGCGAAAGACGTTTCTGAGTACGACACGCTGGATGAGCTGAAAGCCAGCATTCGCAAAGGCATGGAAGAGCAGGCTGAAAAAGAAGCCGAGCTGGAAGTGGAGAATGATCTGGTGGATCAGGTCATTGCCACGATGGAGGGCGAAATTCCTCCCGTTATGATCGAGACCCGCATCGATGAAATGGTTCGCGATTTTGAGTACCGTCTCCAGCAGCAGGGCCTGCGTCTGCAGGATTACCTGAAGTATATGGGCGGTGACGTTCAGAAGTTCCGCGACGGTTTCAAAGAGCAGGCTGAGAAACAGGTGAAGATTCGCCTTGCTCTGGAAGCGGTGGCAAAGGCCGAGAACATCGAAGCATCTCAGGAAGATTTTGACAACGAAGTAAAGCGCATTGCCGAAGCCTATAAGATGGAAGAGGAAAAAGTGCGCGGCATCGTTCCGGAAGCGGAAGTAAAGAAAGACCTGGCTGTCAATAAGGCGATTGACTTTGTGAAGTCCAACGCAGAGATTACCACGGAGACAGTCAGCGAGGAAAAAGCTGAGTAAAAAGCGGATTCCTGTCGAATGAATGCGATGGTTGACCGATATGCGCAGCGAATGCGCGTATCGGTCAACTTCATACATAGGACAAAGGAGGCAAAAGAATGAGTTTAGTTCCTTATGTAGTTGAGCAAACTGCGCGCGGTGAGCGTTCGTATGATATTTTTTCCCGCCTGTTAAACGACCGCATCATTGTGCTTTCCGACGAGGTGAATTCTGCGACCGCCAGTTTGGTTGTGGCGCAGCTTTTGTATCTGGAAGGTCAGGATCAGGAAAAGGATATCAGCCTTTATATCAACAGCCCCGGCGGTTCCATCACCGATGGCTTTGCAATCTATGATACGATGAATTATATCAAGTGCGATGTTTCAACCATTTGCATGGGCATGGCTGCATCCATGGGGGCTTTTCTGCTGGCGGCCGGCGCAAAGGGGAAACGTTTGGCGCTGCCCAACAGTGAAATTATGATTCATCAACCCTTGATCGGCGGACAGGTCGGACTCACTGGCCAGGCCACAGATATCAAGATCCATGCAGATCATCTGGTGCGCATCCGCAGCCGTTTGAATCATATTTTGGCTGAGCGCACGGGCAAGCCTCTGTCTCAGATTGAACTGGATACGGAACGCGATAATTATATGAGTGCACAGGAAGCACTTGATTACGGCCTGATTGACGCTGTAATTGAGAAACGATAATTTCGGCGGTGTTATATGGCAAATCAAAATAATAAAGAAAAGCATCTCATCTGTAACTTCTGCGGAAAGTCACAGGATGAGGTGGAGCGCATGTTCATTGGCCCCGGTGTGAATATCTGCAGCGAGTGTATTGAACTGTGCCATTCCATGATGGGTGATGAAGAAGAGGCAGCCCCCCGGCGGCGTTCCGCCCGTCATTCGGACACAAATGCCGGAGTTCGCATTCTCACTCCGGCGCAGATCAAAGCTGGACTGGATCAATATGTAATCGGACAGGATGCAGCAAAAACGGTTTTGTCTGTTTCGGTTTATAACCATTATAAGAGAATTCTCAGTAAAGATTCTCTGGATGTGGATCTTCAGAAGAGCAATGTGCTTCTGCTTGGCCCTTCCGGTGTCGGCAAAACATTGCTGGCGCAGACGTTGGCACGGATGCTGAATGTTCCGTTCGCAATTGCGGACGCTACCACTTTGACGGAAGCCGGCTATGTTGGCGAAGACGTGGAGAATATCCTTCTGAAGTTGATTCAGGCGGCGGACTTTGACATTGAGCGCGCAGAAAAAGGAATTATCTACATCGATGAGATTGACAAGATCACTCGAAAGAGTGAGAATCCTTCCATCACGCGTGACGTTGGCGGAGAAGGCGTGCAGCAGGCGCTTTTGAAGATTCTGGAGGGGACTGTGAGCAATGTGCCGCCGCAGGGCGGACGCAAACATCCTCAGCAGGAATTTATTCAAATAAACACCAAAAACATTTTGTTTATTTGCGGCGGCGCTTTTGAGGGGCTGGAAAAACATATTCAAAAACGCACGGATACCTCTTCATTGGGATTTGGCGGCAAACTGAAAGTTGATGCGGAAAAAGAACGTCAAAATCTTCTTCGTTTGGTGGAACCGCACGACTTGGTGCGCTATGGCCTGATTCCGGAACTGATTGGACGTATTCCAGTTGTTACAGTTCTGGATCCCTTGGATGAAGATGCACTGGTGCGGGTTTTGAAAGAGCCCAAAAACAGCTTGGTAAAACAATATGAAGCGCTGCTCAAACTGGATAATACAGAATTGGTAATTACCGATGAGGCGCTTCATGCCATTGCGAAGAAAGCCATTGCTTTGAAAAGTGGCGCGCGCAGCCTTCGCAGTGTGATGGAGCAAGCCTTGATCGGGATCATGTACGATATCCCCAGCGATCCTACCATCACCAGAGTGACGGTAACAGCGGCGACGATTGAAGGCGAAAAGCCGGAAATTGAGCACGGAATGGCACGCGTTCGTTATCAGGACACAAATCCGGGAAGCAACGAATAAAAAAAGCGGGTGGAATCACCCGCTTTTTTGCATATTGATTGAAAAATTCACATTTATAAGATATAATAGTAACTCAATTGGTATAGTAACCCCATCGCTTGTTGCACGATTCAAAATCTGGCGATAAGTTGAACGATACATACCTTTATCATCACAACATTGGATTTAGGAGGCTCCGTGATGTCAGAAAAGGTAAAAATTATTTTGGATAAAAATGCAGATATCCTTCGGCTCCCGGCGATTGCGCTGCGTGGACTGGTTGTATTTCCGGGAAACGTCATTCACTTTGAAGTGGGACGCCCCAAGTCCATCGCAGCGATCGAGTGGGCGATGAATAATAACAATGCGGTGTTTTTGACGGCGCAGCAGGACATGGATGTGGAGGACCCCGGCTTCAAGGACTTGTATCCTTATGGCGTTGTGGCTGAAATCAAGCAGGTCCTTCGTGTTTCCGATGACTTGGTCAAAGTTTTGGTTGAGGGGAAATATCGTGCAAAGCTTTTGACGCTGGATTCCAGCGGGCGCTTTTTGTTGGCATCCACCAAAGCATCTGCCATGCGCGGTGGAAAAAGCAGTGATCCCGCGCGCATAGAGGCTTTGTTCCGCAGCATCAAAACAGCCTTTGAAGAATATATCGGCCTGAATACCCGGATGCCGAAAGATGTGGTATATACCATTATCACCAGCGACAGCGCCGCCTTTTTGTGCGACTATATTCCGGGCAATCTGCTTCTGAAATATACCGATAAACAGCTTTTGCTGAATGAGGGCACGTTGCTTGGCCGGTTGGAAAAAATTCTTGAGGTTTTGCGCCGGGAAACAAAGATCCTGCGCATTGAAAAGGATATTCAGACAAAAGTAAATGAGCAGATGGATAAAAATCAGAGAGATTACTATCTGCGTGAACAAATGCGTGTGATTTCAGATGAACTGGATGACTCGGAAGATACGCGCAAAGAGGCTGAGGAGTACCGGGCAAGAATTGATGCTCTCCAACTGCCGGAAGAAGCGTCGGAAAAGCTGCGCAAAGAGGCCGACCGTCTGTATAAAATGCAGGGGAACACGCAAGAGGCCTCTGTCATTCGCACCTATTTGGACACATGCCTTGATTTGCCCTGGCACGTTTTTACACCGGATAATCTGGATATTCAGAAGGCGCAGGCGCTTTTGGATAAAGAACATTACGGCCTGAAAAAGGTGAAGGAGAGAATCCTTGAAATTCTGGCGGTGCGTAAGCTTGCGCCGGATGTAAAAGGGCAGATCATCTGTCTGGTCGGGCCTCCGGGTGTGGGTAAAACGTCGATTGCGCGTTCCATTGCCCAGTGCTTGGGACGCAAATACGCCCGGATGTCCTTGGGCGGTGTTCGGGATGAAGCTGAAATCCGGGGACATCGGCGCACCTATATCGGAGCAATGCCGGGAAAGATTATCAATGCCATCCTCACGGCTAAAAGTTCCAATCCCTTGTTGTTGCTGGACGAGGTAGATAAACTGGCCAGTGATTTCCGCGGGGATCCTGCGGCAGCGCTGCTTGAGGCTTTGGATCCGGAACAAAATGTTTCTTTCAAAGACCATTATTTGGATATCCCGTTCGATTTGAGCGATGTTTTGTTTATTACGACAGCCAATACGCTGGATACCATTCCCAGACCTTTGCTGGATCGTATGGATGTAATCGAGCTTTCCAGCTACACTCGTGTAGAAAAATTTGAAATTGCCAAAAGACACCTTGTGCCAAAACAGCTTGCCGCTACTGGTCTGAAAGGCAAAGTCAAGTTGAATCAAAGCGCGATTTACGGTATCATCGATGGTTACACCCAGGAGGCAGGTGTTCGGAATCTGGAGCGCACCATCACACAGCTTTTGCGCAAATGTGCAAAACAAATCGCTGCGGGGACAACAGAGTCCATGACGATCGGCGCTTCCCAGTTGGAAGAACTTCTTGGACCCAAGCGGGTCAAACCTGCGTTTCACAGTCGAAAAGATTCGGTTGGCGTGGCAAATGGATTGGCCTGGACCAGTGTGGGCGGTGAGATCCTTCCCATTGAAGTGCAGGTGGTGCCGGGCGGAAGCGGCCGACTGGAACTGACGGGTTCTTTGGGCGAAGTCATGAAAGAAAGCGCCAAACTGGCAATTACCTATGCAAAAGTTCATGCAAGCGAATATGGATACGCTGCCGATGTCTTCAAAAACGCGGATATTCATATTCATGCACCGGAAGGCGCAATCCCAAAGGACGGCCCTTCGGCGGGTGTAACTCTGACAACCGCGTTGATTTCCTGCCTGTCGGGCCGTGCGGTTCGTTCCGATGTGGCAATGACAGGTGAGATTACCTTGCATGGGCAGGTTCTGCCCATCGGCGGGTTAAAAGAGAAGAGCATGGCGGCTTATCGGGAACATATGTCGATGGTGTTGATTCCAAAGGACAATGAACCGGATTTGTACGAAGTGGATCCGGTGGTCAAACAGGCTCTGGAATTCCATCCGGTCTCCAGTTTGGAGGAAGTTTTGAGCCTTGCTCTTCTGAAAGATAAGAAAAAAGCGAAACATCCGGAAAAAGCGGAGAAAAAGGTACAACATCCTGTTCCTGAAATAAAGACGGAGCAGCCCCTTGCAATTCCGCAATAAAGGAGCATTTATGAATTACGCAAAAGCAGCTTTTAAGGCTTCCTACGGCCTTTCTGCACAGCTGCCGGAAAGTGACCGCCCGGAAATTATCTTTTCCGGGCGGTCCAATGTCGGAAAATCATCGCTGATTAACAAGCTGTGCAATCGAAAAAGTCTGGCGCGGGTCAGCGCCACGCCGGGCAAAACGGCGACAATCAATTTCTATACGGTGGATTCTGTCTATTTTGTGGATTTGCCCGGGTACGGATATGCCAAAGTGGCCCAGGCTGAACGGCAGCGCTGGGATCGTTTGATCAACACCTATTTTGAACAGGCACGGAAAAATGCGCTGCTGATTCAGCTGCTGGACAGTCGGCATGCTCCATCCGCCGATGACCGAATGATGCTGGAATATCTGGCGCACCATCAAATTCCGTTTGTAGCTGCCCTTACGAAAGCGGACAAGCTGAAGAAAAGTGAGTATGAAAAGGTGACAGCCTATTTTGCAGATGAGTGTTTCCCGTTTGGCTGCAGAGACGTCGTGCTCACAAGCGCAAGTACCGGATTGGGTATTGAAAGGCTCCAGAACTTACTGGAAAGTGCAGTGGAAGAGGTGCGCGGCTAATGGCGTATGGCGTTTTTGCGGACGTTTATGATGCGTTCAATGAAGATGCAGATTATTATGCGCTGCACAAGGCTGTTAAAAGCCGCTTAAAGGCCCACGGCGTAAATGACGGCATTGTTGTCGACCTTGGGTGTGGAACGGGCGATTTGACCCTTCTCCTTGCGCAGGATGGCTATGATATGATCGGAGTGGATCTCTCCGATGAAATGCTCTGTATTCTCCGGGAAAAAGCAGAGGAGCAGAATGTTTCCAATTTGCTTTTGTTGTGCCAGAATTTGTTGGATTTGGATTTGTATGGGACAGTGCGCGCAGCTGTTTCCACTTTTGATACCTTGAATCATATCGGGCCATATGCAGATTTTTGCAAAGCGATTCAGCGAGCAGCTCTTTTTATTGAGCCAAACGGCCTGATGCTGTTTGATATGAATACACCCTACAAACATGAACACGTGCTGGAGAATCAAGTCTTTGAACTGGAAGCGGAAGATGTTTATTGCACCTGGAGCAACCAGTTGGACGAAAAAGCGCGCCTGACACAAATCACCATTGATCTTCTGGACAAGGACACCGGTGTTCGTGAAAGTGAGTCTTTTCAGGAATATTACTACACAATGGACGAAATTCGGAACGCCTGTGAAGCTGCCGGCTTGAAGATTCTCGAAATCTGTGATGGAGAACGTTTTGGACCATTGCGGAATGACAGCGAACGGTATTTGATTACCGCAATAAAAAGGGAGAAGTAATTTTATGTCAAGATTGCTGCGTGCCATTTCTGAGAATGGTGGCATAATTTTTTATGCGGTGGATTCCACCGAAATTGTACGAGAGGCGGAGCGTATTCACAAAACCAGTGCAGTCACCTCTGCGGCGCTGGGCCGTCTCTTGACCGCATCCAGTTTGATGAGCGCCACTTTAAAACAAGCCTCGGATTCCATTACTTTGCGCATGAAAGGGGACGGTCCGGCCGGTTTGGTATTGGCTGTTGCAAACGGAGCCGGCGAGGTAAAAGGATACATACAAAACCCCATTGTAGAATTGCCGCTTCGGGCGGATGGCAAATTGGACGTGGGCGGTGCGATCGGGCACGATGGAATGCTGAGCGTTGTAAAAGACCTTGGCTTGAAAGAACCGTATGTAGGGCAGGTTCCTTTCGTCAGCGGAGAGGTTGCGGAAGACATTACCTCTTACTACGCGGTAAGTGAGCAAATTCCAACAGTTTGTGCTCTTGGTGTACTTGTAGACCGTGATTTGTCCATTTTGCATGCGGGCGGCTACTTGCTTCAGCTTCTGCCCGGAGCGACCGAAGAAGAGATCACGCAGTTGGAAAAGAACGTACAGCAGATGAGCAGCGTTACATCGATGCTTCAGCAAGGGATGACCCTGGAAGATATGATGGAGCGTGCACTTTTTGGATTTGCACCCCAGGTGTTGGATGTGCATAATACACGCTATCATTGTGATTGTACGCGAGAGCGGGTGGAGCGCGCTTTGATTTCCATTGGTAAAGCTGAATTGGAGAAAATGGCACAAGAGCAGTCCACAGCGGAAGTATCTTGTCAATTCTGCGATAAGACGTACAAAATCGACCTGAAAGTGCTTCTTTCGTCGCTGGAGAAAAAAGCTGAAAAATAATTGGAAAAAAGTGTTGACAAAACGAAGAAAATCAGGTAAAATAAATCTCGCCGCTTGAGAAGGCGGCGAGAAAAATGCGGCTTTAGCTCATCTGGTAGAGCGCCACCTTGCCAAGGTGGAGGTAGCGAGTTCGAGCCTCGTAAGCCGCTCCA
>NZ_JBBMFA010000112.1:0-1575 GCF_040096265.1 Ruthenibacterium intestinale | reverse complement strand
AAGACTAACTATTAAAAGTCAAGTCTAAAATGAAAGGTTTTTGAATGAATTGCAAAAATGCATTTCAGATATAGTTGAACCTTGAAAACTGCATGACAAACAGAGTGTCGTTGCTGGCACTCTAAAAGGAGATAGTTACAGAAAAAATTAAGCTACTGGCAGGTATGCTTTTCCTGATTTTTCCATTGCAAAAATTAAGCGCACAAGCTTCTTAGCGGCATGAGATAATGCGACATTATAATGCTTGCCTTCCGAGCGTTTCTTTTCAAGATATGCACCAAAAGATTTATCCCAGTGACAGACATATTTTGTGGCATTATAAAGGGCGTACCGGAGGTATCTGGAACCTCGTTTCTCCATATGAGAATAACAGTTATCTAACTGCCCAGATTGATAAGTGGAAGGAGACATTCCTGCATATGCAAGGATCTTATCTGCGGAATCAAAACGGCTGAAATCTCCGATTTCAGCAAGGATCATTGCACCCATCCGGTAACTGATGCCAGGGATGGTAAGGATTGGCGATTGGATCTCTTCATCCATGATCCGCTTGATGGCTGCTTCGATCTCATCAATCTCAGCCGTTAATTCCTGGATGAGTTTAATGGTATGTTTGAGTTCCAAAGACTTGGCAGGCATATGAGAACCGATGGAACTTCTTGCAGCGTCACGAAACATGACGGCAGTATCTTTCCCGTATCTGCCCTTAGAACTCTCAGAGAGCAGGTTGGAAAGTCGTGTGAGGTGTGCATTTGCAACAGCATCTGCACTTGGAAATTCAGAAAGCAAAGCATAAACGGATGCTATATGAAGTGTAGGAACGAGTTTTTCCAGTTCAGGAAAGAGAATACAGATTAGTCTTGAAACGGAACTTTTCAGTTTTGCCCGTTCCTTTACCTTATCAAAACGATAACGAGTAAGTGACTTTAATTCCTCGTTGTGGTAAGATGTATCTGAGTAGGACTTTAAGTTCATATCAGACATCATCATAGTGGCAATGGTACGGGAATCAACTTTATCCGTTTTCGTCTTTCTAAGGCTGAGACTTTTTCTGTAAAGATTGGTATGTAACGGATTGATAACGTAGGTGGTCAGACCTTTATCAAGAAGAAATCCCAGAAGATTGTAACTGTAGTGTCCGGTGGCTTCCAGTCCTACTTTTACTTTGGTTAAATCATCTGAAACGGATTCGACTCTTTGAAATAAGGTTTCAAACCCCTTACGATTGTTAGGTATGGTAAAAGATTTGAATAATACTTCACCATCTGAATTTGTGAGAAAGCAGTCGTGCTTATCTTTGGCAACATCAATTCCAACGTAAATCATAAGAAATCTCCTTTGAATAAATTTGATACTGTTTAGAGCCACAGGTACTCTTTGCGATTGTAACCTCGTTCTAAATAAACCGTCATGCGGTATCTAACTGATTAACAACTATACAAAGAGACTGTGGTTGTAGCCTTTCGTAAACCATCGAATGGTAGGAGGTTTTAAACAATCCACAGTATCTCCAACAGTATAGCATATAGACCTTGGAGAGGGTCTATAAACACTACTACTTTATAATACGAGGAG
>NZ_JBBMFA010000111.1:0-171193 GCF_040096265.1 Ruthenibacterium intestinale | reverse complement strand
CTTCCGATCTAGCACCTGCAGGTGCTTCGCGCGCAAAGAAGACCGCGGCACGGCAGAAGGAGAGACCGATTCCGCAGATCTGAAAAAAGCCTCAGAGGGCGGCCACCTCTTTGGTGACCAGCACGTCCACCCCCAGCCCCAGCACATTGGGCAGCGCTACCTGTCCCACGTGCACCGGCGCTTTCAGGCGAAGCGGACGAATGGCGTTCATCACGTCAAAAATGCGGTCCTTGGGGATCGGGCCGGACAGCCGGACGCTGACCAGCGGAAGCTGGCCGCCTTCCAGCAAAACCGAAGTGGCAATGTTCCGGCGCGGGTCCGTCAGTTCCTGGGTGACGTACTCCTTGCCGCGGGGGCACAGCGCGCCCTCGATGTCGCAGATTTCTCCGTTTTCCAGCTTTGCCGTGATCTCACAGCCGTTGGGGCAGATGATACAGGTATACGTTCTCAACATTGCACACTCACCTCCAAATCGGCTCCTTCCTGCAGATCTTCCGCCTTCAGGGGAACCTGGATCATCTCCGCAGGAAGCGCCTTGCGCATTTTCATCTTCTTAACGGTCCGGCCATCCTGGCGGACCTCCAGCACACAGTTTTTCATGGGGGTGCGCACACGCAGAGACAGTGTCACATCCTCTGCACCGCTGACGGTGTGGGGCAGCACATGGCCCACGCCCGCGCCCGCCCGAACGCAGCTTTCGCAGCGCGGCAGGCCGCCTTCGGCCAGATAGCGGGCCACGCCCTCGGCCAGGTGCTCTGCTTCCAGAGACACAAAGTCCACCACGTCATGAACATGCAGCACGTTGCCGGCGGCGAAAATGCCGGGCACGCTGGTTTGCAGGTACTGGTCCACCACCGCGCCGCGGGTACGCGGGTCCAGAAGAACGCCCGCATCCAGAGAAAGCTCGTTTTCCGGCAAAAGACCCACCGAGAGAATCAGGGTATCGCAGTCGATGCGCTCCTCGGTTCCGGGAATCGGGCGGCAGCGCTCATCCACCGCGCTGACCGTGACGCCTGTGAGCCGGGCGTTGCCATGGATCTCCGTGACCGTGTGGGACAAATGCAGAGGAATGTGGTAATCGTTCAGGCACTGTTCAATGTTGCGGGGCAGGCCGTTGGCATAGGGCTGGATCTCGTACACGCCCAGCACCTGCGCGCCTTCCAGCGTCATGCGGCGGGCCATGATGAGGCCAATATCGCCCGAGCCCAGGATGACCACCCGCTTGCCCACCATGGTGTTGTACAGGTTCATGTAGGCCTGTGCCACGCCGGCGGTAAACACGCCGGTGGGCCGCTCGCCGGGAATGGCCAGCGCGCCCCGGGTCCTCTCCCGGCAGCCCATGGCCAGAACCACTGCCCCGGCCTTGTACTGCGCCAGTCCGTCGCGGCTGGCCGTGGTGACCAGCCGGTCGCCGGACACTTGCAGGACCGTGGTGTCGGGCACAATTTCAATGCCCAGCTGCTGTGCCTGGCTCAAAAAGCGCTGGGCGTACTCCGGTCCGCTCAGGGTCTCGCCGAAGCGGGTCAGGCCGAAGCCGTCGTGAATGCACTGGCGCAGAATTCCGCCAGGCTGTTTTTCGCGTTCCACCACAAGAATATCGCGCACACCCAATTGGTGCAGCTTGACCGCCGCCGCCAGTCCGGCGGGGCCGCCGCCCACGATGACGACGTCTTTGTTCTCACATTTCATTGCTCGCGCACCCTCCCTGTGAACGGATGAGAGCCGGGCCGGTTGTACAGCACATCGGTGGGCTGCAGCCCAAGCTCCTCCTCAATCATTTGCGCCATGCGCATCTGGCAGTATCCGCCCTGGCAGCGCCCCATCATGCAGCGGGTGCGGTATTTTACCGCCACCATGGTGTGCACACCCAGAGGGTTGTGAATGGCCTGCAGCAGTTCGGCACGGGTCACTTTTTCGCACCGGCAAATCAACTCGCCATAGTTGGGGTCCTGGGCGATCAGCTGTGCTTTCACCTCATCCGACTGCTCGGCAAAGCGCACAATGCCCTTTCGGCGCGGATTGAAATCGGGATTTTCCGGCAGATCCGCCTTCTGCCGAATCAGGTTGATCACATACCGGGCAATGGGCAGCGCGGCCGTCAGCCCCGGCGACTCGATGCCGATCAGGTTGACGGCATTGGGCGCTTCGGGCCGCATCTCGATGGTGAAGTCGTGAATGGTGCCGTCCGCGTCCACCCATTTGGACAGAATGCCGGAATAGTTGCGAATGTAATCTTCCCGGCGGATGCAGGGCCACAGCGTATTGGCACTCTCCGCCAGAGATTCGATGCTCGTGGCGGGCACACCATAATAATCAAAATCGTCCACGTATTCGGCGTTGGG
Source organism: Ruthenibacterium intestinale (assembly GCF_040096265.1). Classification (NCBI taxonomy): domain Bacteria; kingdom Bacillati; phylum Bacillota; class Clostridia; order Eubacteriales; family Oscillospiraceae; genus Ruthenibacterium; species Ruthenibacterium intestinale. Next base: position 168,851 of record NZ_JBBMFA010000111.1, on the reverse strand, counting down.
GCCGACGGTGACGTTTCCGTCCACCGTGGGAGTCACGTGAATCCCCATGTATGTGTTGCTGGGAACCGGATAGACCGGCATGGGAAGCAGCGGGCCCACCCGCTTGTCCAAAATGATGTAATCGCCTTTGGAGCCGCGGATGCTGTAACCGTGAATGCCCAGCATATCGCTGATTTTTCCGCAGCCGAGGCCGGCACTGTTGATGACCCAGCGGCTGGTGAACTCTCCCTGCTTGGTGGTCAGGTGATAAATGCCGTCTTCCCGGCGAATGGCCGTGACTTCGGCGTCAAAAAAGAAGCGTGCTCCGTTCTGAACAGCGTTCTCTGCCAGCGCCACAGTATACAGGAAGGGGTCCATGATGCCGCTGGTGGGAGACCAGAGCGCGAACTCGCCCACCACGGACGGCACCAGCTGATGCAGGCGCTCCTTGTCGATGATCTCCAGATTGCGGGCGCCGTTGATGCGTCCGGTCTCCAGTGTGCGGCGCAGGCTGGCCATGTCCTCGGGCGTGTTGCCCACCAGCACCTTGCCCGTGCGTTTGAACGGCACGTCCAGCTCCTCTGCCACCTGGTCGAATTCGGCGTTGCCCTCCACGCACAATTTCGCCTTCAGCGTGCCCGGATCGTAGGCAAAGCCGCCGTGCAGCACCGCCGAGTTGCGGCCGCTGGCCTCATACGCCACATCCAGGTTCTTCTCCAGCAGGCCCACTTTCCAGCGGGTGCGGGTCAATTCCCGGGCGATGGCGCAGCCCACCACACCGCCGCCGATCACCAATACGTCGAATTGGGATTCCATGGAATATCCCTCCAAAATCATAGGATGTATTTTATTTTTATTTTAACGCAAATCCCTTTTTCGTCAATAGATTTCCCTTAAAAAAGAAGAAATCAGCGTTTCTCCCAAGAGAAACACTGATTTCTTGTATAAATTTCATGGGATGAATTAGACGGAATCCGAATCCTTTGTACGCCGGTAGGAATTGTACAGCAGATGATACAGCATGGCCTGCTGCGCGTCCGCCTCATGGCGCAGGCGAATGGCCTGAAGAATGCGGCGGTGAGAGCGCACCGTCTGTACGCACTCCTGTTCCGTCTCGGACGCATACACACTGACGCCCCGGGTGATCACGGGGATCAGATTGGACATCACGCTGTTGTGCGTGCAGCGGGCAATGATGGTGTGGAACACCTGGTCCGCCGCGGTAAAGTCCTGTCCCTCCCGGATGCACTGCTCCACGGCGGCACAGGCCTGCTCCAACTCCGTCAGTTCCTGTTCGGTGGCATTGCGCGCCGCCAGCGCCGCAATGGACGGTTCAATGATGCAGCGAATCTCCATCAATTCATCGGTCAGGCGCCGCCGGTCCGACACCAGCGTAAAGCCCAGCGGATCGTCGGAAACGCCCATTTTCTCGCACACAAACGTGCCTGCTCCCTGCCGGATCTCCAGAATGTTGCGGCTGGCCAGCATCCGCACTGCTTCGCGCAGTGTGTTGCGGCCCACACCCAGCATCCGCGCCAGCTCATATTCCGTGGGTATTTTTGCGCCCGGGGCGAGCTGCTGCTCCCGGATATACTGCACCAGCTTTTCTGCGGTGCTGTGCGCCAGCGTTTTTGTCTCCATGCACGGACCCCTTTCCCGGCCGCAAACGGCCACTTTCTATTCAGCATAACGGAAAGCCGGGCCGACCGTCAAGTGCGCTTTGCCCGTCGGGGCAAAAGCGTCAGCGTAAGCACCAGTGCCAGCAGCGCCACCACGCTCATCACGCGGAAGGCGGCGGGCAGGCTCAACCCGTCGGTGAGCATTCCCATCAGAATCGGGCCGGCGGTCATGCCCAGACCGTAGATCGCCTGAAAAAAGCCCATGGCGGTGGAACGGCGGCCGGGGCCCACATTCTGCACGCAAACCCCCAGCAGCACGGACATGGTAAGGGTGTTGCTCACGCCCGCCAGCGCCTGCAGCACATAGACCCACTCCATGGCGGGCGCCCAGGGGAGCACCACGCAGTAAATTGCCGTCAAGCCGAAGCCCACCGCTAAAAGGGACCGGGCGCCGAAGCGGCTCAGCCACTTGCTGGCCACCAGGTAATTGGATGCAACCAGCGGCACCATCATCACAATGCTCATCAGGCTCAGCTGTGCGGCCTGTGCGCCGATGTCTACCGCGTAATTGGTGACAAACCCGCTGTAAGTGGAAAATGCCACCACCTGGGTGAGCACCGCCAGCAGCGTGCACGCCAGCAAATTCCGGTCCCGCAGAAGGCCGGGCACTTCCTGCAGACGGACCGGCGCACCTGCCGGAGCGCTGTTGCGCACAAACAGGCACAGCACCGCTGCCGCCAACCCCGCCAGACCCGCCAGGAAAAAGCTGCTGCGCTCTCCCAAACGTCCCACCAGTGCCGCCACCAGCACAAAGCAGAGCAGACGTCCCGCCTGATTGGCCACATTCAGCATATTGATGGCCTGAGGCCCTTTTTCCGCCGGAAAATAGCTGCTGTACAGCACCGTGAAAGCCACCCATGTGGCCGCGGCAAAGCCGCCCAGTGCGCGGAAAACCAGAAAACCGGCCGGCGTGTAACGAAAATACATGCCGAACCCGGACAGGGATGACAGAAGGCAGCCCGCCAGAATAAATGTTTTGTGGCAGCGGAACCGGTCGGCCGCAATGCCCAGCGGCAGACGGGACAGCAGCTGCGTGAAACCGTAGCCCCCGCCCACCAGGCCGATGAAGGTGGCGCTGGCGCCCATGGCCTGCAGTTCCGGGTTCAGATAAGGGGTGTAGGCGTACTGAGAAAACCAAAACAGAAACGTGACGCAGAACAACGCCCGCGCCGCTGTGCGATATCGGTCCACAACGAAGACTCCCTTTCGTGCGCCTTTCTGCGGCGCGTATTGCCGGAACCCGGCTGGTAAAAGAGCAGAGGCGGTCCGGACAGTGCCGGACCGCCTCTGGGCTGCAAAAGGAAAGCAATGCTTCAATACAGACGTTACAGCTCCACACGGATGCCCTCGCCGTCGGACAGATAGGCTGCGTACACCGCCTGGATGGTGTCGTACGCAAGGCGGAAGCCGGACTGCGGCTCACGGCCCGTGGCAACGCACTCCATAAAGTCCTGCAGCTCGCCCACATAGCCGCGGGCGATCTCCTCGTCTACAAAGACATTCTGCCAGCCTGCTTTTGTCTCTACCTTCTCGGTGATGTACACATCTTCCAGACCCTGCTCGCTGACATGATAGGCCATCATGGCGTTGTTGGGCGCGATGTTGGGCTGATAGGAACCCTCGTTGGTATACACTTCCACCAGGTTGCGCACACCACCCAGGATCATGTCGCCGGCCACAATGTTGGCTTTGGTGCCGTCGCTGAAGGTCAGCACCATGTTGGCCTGATCCTCCACGTCCACCGGACGGGACAAAATGAAGCGTTTCTCCTCTTCGCTCAGGCAGTTCTGGGTCACGCCCATGTCGCCGGTCACGCTCTTGATGGAGATCTCCTCACCGCGGATGGCAGCCTCCTGATGTTTCAGATAGATGACGGCGCTCAGCGGATGGCAGCCCTGACGGATGAAGGAGCCGCCGCCGTTATACTTCCAGTACGCGGCATGGTGCGCATGGGAGCCGCAATGGCTCTCCTCGCCCTTCATGTACAAAATCTTGCTCTTTTTGGCCCGCAGAAACTCCAGCGTTTTCTGGATGGACGGCGCGTACACGAAGTTTTCCGCATACATGAACAGCTTGTCACTGCTCTCCACCACCTTTTTCAGGTCGTTCAGCTCTTCCATCACTTTTTCGTACATGACACGCTTGTCGGACTCGCCCACATGGTCATTGTCAGCGCCCTTTTCTCCGAAATAACCGGACAGGGGTTTTTCGCAGATCACGTGCTTGCCCGCGGCCAGCGCCTGTTTGATCATGGGCACATGCAGGTGCGGCGGCGTGCAGATATCCACTACGTCGATATCCGGGTCCTTGAGCATCTCCGCATAATCGCTGTAGATTTTGGGGATGTTGTATTTTTTTGCAAAATCATGGATGGTGTCCTCTACGGAAGCCACCGCTTCCATTTTGACGTCCAGACCATATACTTTCTGATAAGCGTCGCCGTGCAGGGTGGCGGAAAAACCGCTGCCCACCAGACCCACGGAAATATGCTTCATCACTCTTCACTTCCTTTTTTCTTTTTAAACAGCAGCTTGAACACGCCCATCTGAGACAGGATCAGACCGATGACCACAATCACAAAGAACAGGCTGATGGGACGCGTAAAGAAGGGTGCTACGCTGCCGCCGCTCAGGGTGAGGGCGCGGCGCAGGTTGGAGTCGGCCATGGTTCCCAGTACCAGGCCCAGCATGAAGGGCGCGGCGGGGAAGCGCATCTTCGCAAGGAAGTAGCCCACGATGCCGAAGATGAACATGCACGTTATGTCGAACATATAGTTGCGGACCACGTAGCTGCCCACGACGCACAGCGCCAGAATAATGGGCATGAGGATCTCGCGCTTGATGCTCAGAACGCGCACCGTAAATTTGGCAATGAGCATGGCCAGCAGCCACATGGCAAAGCTGGCGAACGTCATGTACACGCACAGCTTATACAGCAGCTCGGGCGTCTCGCTCATCAGCATGGGGCCGGGACGGTAGCCGTGCAGCTGGAAGGCCGCCAGCAGCACCGCGGCGCTGGTGGAGCCAGGAACAGCCAAACTCAGCACAGGAATAATTGCACCACCAATGCAGGAGTTGTTGCCCGTCTCACAGGAGATCACGCCGTTGGGGTTGCCCTTGCCGAAGGTCTCTTTTTCGGCCTTATCCTTGGTGGAAGCTTTTTCCGCCCAGTAGGACAGCCAGCCGCCGATGTCCTCGCCTACGCCGGGGATGATGCCAACGCCCGCGCCGATCAAAGCAGAGCGCAGAATGTTCAGTTTGTTGCGCATGAGAATTTTAAAACCGGTTTTCATCTCAAAGCCGCTCATCTTGGAGACTTTCTGCTCGGAATCCAGGTTGAACATGTTCAACAATTCGGGGAAGCCGAACAGGCCGATCATGACAGGGATCAGCTGGATGCCGCCGCGCAGCGAAGTGCTGCCGAAGGCAAACCGCGGATATGCATTGATGGGATCCAGGCCGATCATGGCGACCATCAGGCCCAGGATGCCCGAGATCCAGCCGCGCAGCGGATGGCCGTTGGAGGTGATGTTGCCGCAGATGATAATGCCGAACAAAGCCAGCATGAAGTATTCATATGTACCGAATTTCAGCGCCAGAGAGCTGAGCACAGGCGTCAGGAACAGCAACAGAACCACGCTGATGAGCGTGCCCAGGAACGACGCGGAAGTTGCCAGGAAAATGGCCAGGCCGCCCTTGCCTTTGCGGCCCATGGGGAAGCCGTCCATCGCGGTGGCCGCGCTGGCCGGTGTGCCCGGGATGTTCAGAAGAATGGCGGACTGACAGCCGCCGGAAATAGCGCCCACGTACACGGCGATCAGAATGACCAGAGCGGTCTCGGTGGGAAGGCCAAAGGAAAGGCCGGTCAGCAAAGCCACGGCCATGGTGCTGGTCAGACCCGGCAGCATGCCGACGATCAGACCAAGAAACGTCGTCGCAAACAGGCAAACAATGTTCAGCGGGGTGCAGATCAGGGAAAGCGCTTCTAAAATATAGGTACCCATCTTTTACTTTCCCTCCTTTACGGCAGACGTACATGGAACGCGTACTGGAACACGCCCACGATCAGTGCAACGGTGAGAACCGCAATCAACACAGCCCGAACCGGCTTGGTCGAATGCAGGTAGAAGAACAAGAACAGCAGCATGATCAGCGTAGCCAGCCAGTACGGCAGGAACGCCATCAGCACACAGGTGTACACGAACATGATCAGCATGCCCAGCACGGTGTTGCGGGTCTGTTTGCTGTGGAGTGTCTCATGCCACCAGTCTTTCAGCTGGGCCAGCGTGGTTTTCAGGCCGGTCGCCCGCAGGCTTTCAGCCAGAAGAAGAATTGCGGACAAAATCAGCGCGCCGCCCAGAAGCCCCGGCATGAAGCCGGGCGAAACGATAAATGCCGTTCCGGTTTCGATGGTGATGAAAATGCTGTAGGCGAGCACAAACACGCCCAGCACGATCAGGATCAGAGAGACCAGAAAATCGAGGTATTTCTTGTCGTCCATAAGCATTCCTTCCCTCTATGCAAAACTGCACAGAAAATTGCTCAACAAAGGTTCAAAAAGAGCCGCCTTGCCGCGAAGCAGCAAGGCGGCGGTTCATGCAAACATGCAAGCAGACAACGCGGCTGTTATTCCGCAACGCGCTCGATGCCGAACTCCTCAGGGCTCACAGTAACTGTGCCGCCGTCATACAGCGTCCAGTCAACCAGAGAAGCCAGATGTCCAACATACTCCTGGCTGGTGTCGCTGCCGTTGTAGGTAACGACCATGCCTTTGTCCGCGCAGAAGGTCTGGAACGCTTCGCTCTCGGCCACGCCGGGCATCACTTCGTCCAGCTTGTCGATGATGGCCTGATCCACACCGGAAGGAACACACAGAGCAATGGTCTCGCCCATGGGAACCACGTTCTCCATATCAGGCACAGCGCTCAGGATGGAGGGGATGGTGATGTCGCCGATGACCAGGTCTTCGTCGCTCAGAACGGCCAGGCACTTCAGATCGCCGGATTTCACATAGTCCACGACCTCGGTGATCAGCTGGCAGTTGGCGTCGACCTCACCGGAGATGGTCGCCACGATGCAGTTGGAACCGGAGTCATAGGGAACATGGTTGTACTCGAAGCCGGCGCCGTTGGCCAGGATCTCGCAGCCGGTGTGTCCGCCGGAGCCAGTGCCCGCAGAACCGAAGGTCAGGGTCTCTTCTTTCGCAGCAGCGATCAGATCTTCGATGGTGTTGTAGGGAGAGTTGCCGGGGACCACAACTACGTTGGGCGCGTACGCCATGGTGTAGAAGGTCCAGTCACGGTAAGTCACATCGGTGTAGCCGTAGCAGGGATAAGTAACCATGGCCTGCAGACCGGCGCCCAGCAGGTTGTAGCCGTCTTTCGGGCCGTCCTGCACAGCGATGGTACCCACGGAACCGGCAGCGCCGGCGGTGTTGCCGATGGTGATGTTCACGCCCAGCGCTTTGGCCAGCTCATCGGAGAACGCACGCACGGTCAGGTCGGTCACTCCGCCCGGATTCCAGGGCACCGTCATGGTGATGTCATACTCGGGCCAATCGGTCTCCGTGGTAGCTGCCGCGGACGTGGAGCTGGTCTCAGCCGTGGAAGCTGCCGCGGAACTGCTGGTCGCCTCACTGCCGGAAGAGCAGCTGCCCAGCAGCGCCAGCGCCAGAGACAGCGCCAATGCGACGGATGCGAATTTTTTCATAATTTTTCCTCCTTTTTGCCATCCGGATCGTCCGGACGTATGAACTTGATCGAACTGCCTTCCACAAACGTGCCCGGGAACATCCTGCGCACAGTGGACGGCACTGTTTTTCCATTGGTGGCACTGGAAATGCGTTCGAACAAAACCTGCGCCGCTGTCTCTCCAACCTTTGCGGCCGGAAGTTCCATGTGCGCCAGCGGCGGCGAGTAAAGCGAAACCCAGTCCGGGTCACCAATGACAAAAACCGAAAGGTCCTCGGGAATGCGGACCCCGTGTTCCCGAAGCACCGGCAGACCGCCCTGGGCATAGAAATGATACCCATATACCACAGCGGTTGCCTGCGGAAGCGTATCGAGCATCCGGCGGGTCATCCGGCATCCTGCCTCCGGGCTGAAGGGGCCCCTGCAGCACATATTCCGGACGATACGGGATATCCGCTTCCTGTAAAGCGGCCTGATACCCGCGCAGACGTTCCTGCAAACTGACCACCCGGGCCTCCCAGGTGAGAAAGGCGATGTTTCGGTGTCCCTTCTCGATCAGGTACCTGGTCGACCGATAGGCCAAATCAAAGTTATCGATCAAAATGTAATCGTAGATCTCATATCCATAATCCAGCATGGGGCGCTCAGCGATCACCGTGGGCACTCCGATGCGGCGGATCAGCTCATAATTCTGCGTGCTGCGTTCGCTGGGGATCAGAATAATGCCGTCCACCCGCTGCTGAATCAGGCTCTCCAGCACCTCGCGTTCCCGGTCAGGGTCGTCGAAGGTATTGCACATGGTGACCACATATCCCTGCGCCCGCGCCACCTGTTCCACCGCCAGCACCAACCGGCTGAAGAAAATGTTGGTGAACTGCGGTACTGTGATGGCGATGACGCCGCGGCTCTTTCCTTTCAGGCCGCTGGCCAGCGCACTTTTCACATAGTTCAGTTCCTGTGCCGCCGTCAGAACACGCTGGCGAAGTTCATCGCTCACATAGCGGTCCTGCACACCGTTGAGAATGTACGAAACGGTGGCCGTGGAGGTGTGCGCACGCCGGGCCACATCCTTCAGTGTGGTGTATTGCTTGCCCATTTTTTCCACCCTTGCTCTTTTCTGTGAATCCGTGCGAGCCCATATGTAAACGATTACTTATGGAGATGTGTACCCGCGCAGCGTTCTTTCCGCCGCCGGATTTTCGCACATTCGTCGGATGAATTTACCCGATTTCCCTCTTGCAAACGCCATAGGGAAACGATTACTTATGAAGGAAAATAAAAGAGACTTCGTATCTCCCTGAGAAGATATCCTGTCCTCCTTGCAGTTTCTATCTTACGAGCGCTTATAACGATTGTCAATAATTTTTTCTTTTTTAAATAAATTTTGTGCACAAAACAGATAGTTTTCGCGCATGATTGTGCATTTCGTTAGAAATTTAGCAAACAAATCCTGTTTTCTTCTCAAAAAGCGCATTGCAGCGCGCACTTTTCTTTCATCCCATCAAATGCCGCACATTCTTTCCGGTATGTGCTTTTGCCGCTTTCCCGAAAAGCCGCTTGTTTTGAGCGTTCAAATGTCGTATAATACCGGCGCACATTAATCCTGAAAAGGGAGGATCGGTTTGAAGGAACAGCGAAAAAAAGTCATTTCGTCGGCGGGCCTGTACGCCGGCACTCTTCTGAAATGGGTCACCCTGGCGGGCCTCATCGGGCTGGTCAGCGGGCTTTTGGGAACCGTTTTCCATGTGGGGGTGGAAATTGCCACTGAGCTGCGCGGCGCCAATGCCTGGCTGCTGTGGCTGCTGCCGGTGGCCGGGCTGGTGATCGTGGCCATTTACCGGCTTACGCACACGGAAGGCCAGGGAACCAACGACATCTTCGACCAGGTCCACCAGGGAAGCCACATCTCGCTTCTTCTGCTGCCCGCCATCTTCTGCGGCACCATTTTAACGCATTTGTGCGGCGGTTCCGCCGGACGCGAAGGCGCTGCGCTGCAGATGGGCGGCGCGATCGGGTTTCACACCGGGCGCCTGTTCCATTTGGATGACCGCGACCTGCGCACCGTCACCATGACCGGAATGGCCGCCTTTTTTTCCGCGCTGTTCGGCACCCCGGTGGCTGCCGCCATCTTTGCCGTCATGGTGGTCAGCGTGGGCCAGATCTACCACGCCAACTATTTCCCCAGCCTGGTGGCCGCCATTGTCGCCTACGGAGTCACCCTGGCGCTGGGGGTGAGCCCCACTTCCTTTTCGGTGCAGGCCCCTGCCTTTGACGTTGTGCTGACGGGCAAAGTGGCGCTGCTGGCCATCGGCTGCGGCCTGGTGTCCATGCTTTTCTGCACGGCGGTGCACCGGGCGGAAGACATTCTGAAAAAGTGGCTGCCCAACGCCTATCTCCGCGCCTTTGCGGGCGGCCTTGTGCTTGTGGCGCTGACTTTTTTGTGCGGCAGCACCCGCTACAACGGCGCCGGTATGGATGTGATCACCGCTGCCATTGAGCAGGGCCGGGCACAGCCGCTGGACTTTGTGTGGAAAATTCTGTTCACAGCCATCACACTGGGCGCCGGTTTCAAAGGCGGCGAAGTGGTGCCCTCGTTCTTCGTGGGCGCGGTGTTCGGCTGCATGGCGGGCCCGCTGCTGGGGATTCCCGCCGGGTTTGCCGCCGCGCTGGGCTTGGTCACCGTGTTCTGCGGTGCAGCCAACTGCCCTCTGGCGGCCACGGCGCTCTCGGTGGAGCTGTTCGGCGCCGACGGGCTGGTGTATTTTGCCCTCTCCTGCGCGGTGGGCAATCTGTTCTCCGGCTATCAGGGACTTTACTCCAGCCAGACCATTCTTTATTCCAAATGGAAGGCCCGTTACATTCATATTCACGCCAACGACCACGCGAACACGCCGTCATAAAACACATGGGAAAAGCCCGGTGAAGCAAATGCTTCACCGGGCTTTTTTCATCGCCGGTACACCGCCAGCGCCGTGACCAGCGCCAGCATGATCGTGGTGAGGATGGTGGATGCCCAGATGAGCATGTCCCCATCGGAAAGGATCTGCACGATGGACAGCACCGACGCCAGAATGGACACGATGCCGAACAGGGTGATGATGTTGATGACCGTCTCGCTGCGGGCATGCTCGATCTCCTGCTGGTGCGAAGCCAGGATGTTCAGCTTGCTGCTGATGTCGCCGACGGCGGCGGGAATGTCATTGACCTCCAGCAGATTGGCATAGATCCGCTTGACGTTGTGCCAGCGCGAAATGCTTGCGGGCGTCACCGTACCGAACGCCTGAAAATTCAGCATCAGTTCCTTCAGCTCTTTGATCTGGTCTTTTTTCAGATGGGTGATCAGCTCGGTAAAGCGCAGGCAGGTGTACTTTTCGTACAGCGACAGCACCACCATGGGCAGCCCGTCCTCCGCCTGAACGCGCTGCTCGGCCGCCAGGTCCATATCCGCCCGGGCCACCACATAAGAGATGGTCTGCGAGGCCACGCAGCAGCCCCAGCGATACGCCTGTCTGTCCAGATTTTTTGCCGCAAACACATACCGGATGTCCTCTTCCGAAGCGTCCTCCATGGGCGTGTCCGGAGACATCATTTTATGCAGATTGAAGGTGATCCGCCGCATGGGGTCCAACTCCTGGAACCACTGGGGCACCACCGCCAGAATGTAGGCGTAAGCATCCAGCAGGTAGGAGGCGTCACCGTCGAAAAACTTTCGGATTCCCAGCGGCGCCAGAAACGCAGAGAGCCAGTTTTCCATGGAGAACGTGTGCGCATTTTGCTGCGCGTCCAGCCACTCGAACACCGCGGGATTGTGCGCCCAGCCGGGATTGCAGATCGTCTCCAGCGCCTCGATGCAGGAAAAAGAAAGACTCAGGCACAAAAACGCCACCCGTGTGTGGAAGACATACAAAAAGGAATCATTCACCGAAAAATCGAAAGACTGCCCGCAGTCCGTGACCCGAAAACAGCAGGGGCCGTCCGCACCGGGCTTCGGTTCCAGCGCCGCCGTGAGAAACGAGCGGCTGACTGCGTAGCAGGTTCCCACCGAGGAGCCGGACGCAGGGTCCAGCATGGCCTTGATGTTTTCATTCAGATCCATGGTGGTCATGGGCACGCAGGGCGCTGCCCGCTCCAGCCGCGCGCGGTCCAGCGTATCCGGATCGTATTTCAGCGGAATGACGAGAAAGCTTCCATAAGCCGCCTGAAAGCTTTGCGAACGGTGTTCCATAGCAATTCCTCCCCGGTTATTTGCCCTTATTATAGCAGGTCGCCGCACCGGAAAACAGCCTGTTTTTTCTTTTTTCGCGCCCGTTGTACACACAACCGATGCGAAGCCCGAAAAGGGGTATGCTAAAGACAGATGCAGAAGTTTCTTCTGCGGCATTTTAAAAACACAAGGAGGAATCGACATGATCGATTTTGAAAACATGGCTTTCCTGAAACTCCGCCCCGTCACCGACTCCCGTCTTTCCGAACAGGTCGCACCGCTTTTGTGCCCGGGCGAGTCCATTGAACAGCAGTTTCAGGGCATCCGAGACGGCATTGTATTCACCGACCGCCGCGTCATCGCCGTCAACACACAGGGGTTCACCGGCAAGAAAAAAGCCTTTGTGGTACTGCCGTACAACCGCATTCAGGCGTATTCCATCGAATCCGCCGGCGTGATGGACTTCGACACCGAAATGAAATTATGGTTCTCCGGTCTGGGCATCGTCACCTTCGAACTGATCGCCGGCTCGGACCTTTCCTCGCTGGCCCGGCTGATCGGGAACGCCATTCTGACGTGACCGCTCTGCCCGCCCGACAAATTCCGCTGCGGCAACACGCCGCGGCGGAAGTTCTCTGCAAGACAACTTCCGTCCCTATGAAAGGATGTGCTGTAAAGCATGAAAAAACAAGACAAAAACGACCGCGCGCCCGGCGGAAAGGCCGTGCGCTGGAAACGCGGCATCGCCTGTGTTCTGGCGCTTTCTCTTCTGAGTTCCACCGCCTGGGCGCTGGAGCCCGCCTTTGCACCCGAGGTCTCATCCTCGTCCTCGCAGACCGTTTCGGACGCCGAAGAGAGTGCCTCTTCCGACGCCGAGTCCGCGTCCTCTCTCGCGCCGGAAAGCGAGTCCGCTTTGCCCGCCGGAACCGAGGAATCTTCCTCTGCACCGGAAAGCACGGACACCTCTTCCTCTGTACCGCCCGACAGCGCATCTTCCGGCGAGAGCGCTTCTTCCCAGGCCGTGACGCCCGTTCCCGAAAGCACCGAAACGATTGCGGCTTCCGCCTCGGAAGCTGACTCGGAGATCCCGCTGGACACCACGTCCTTCCCGGACCAGGCCTTTCTCGATCGGGTCCGCGCCTTTGACACGGACGGAAACGGAGCGCTTTCCCCTTCGGAATGCGCCGCCGTGACCCGGCTTGACGTTCGAAACAAGGGCATCCGCTCTCTGGAAGGAATCGGCTGCTTTTCCAATCTCACCTATCTCAACTGCATCGGCAACGCCCTTTCGGAACTGCCGCTGGAGCAGCTGCCCCACCTGACGTCTCTGCTGTGCAACGAAAACGATCTGAGCGCATTGGACCTGGCCTGCGTTCCCGAGCTGGAACTGCTCCACTGCCACGACAACCGTCTTGCAGCACTGGACGTCTCCATGCTGCCGCGGCTGCAGGAACTGGCCTGCGGCGACAACCTTTTTGAAACGCTGGACGTATCACAAAACGCAAATCTGACGTATCTTCTGTATCTGGGCGGACCGCTCAAGACGCTGACGCTGTCCAACAACACGGCTCTGTCGCAGCTTTGGTGCTCCTACTCGCTTGTCTCGCAGCTGGATCTTTCGCAGGCGCCCAACCTGGAATTACTGGGCATCGACCGCAGTGAATTTCAGTTTCTGGACCTCAGCGCCAACACAAAACTCACCGATGTCCTGGGCGCGGACAACCAGCTGCTGGCCGTCCGCACGGGCGGTGCTCAGCCCCGGATGGAGCTTTCCAACCAGCGCCCTGTGGACGTGCAGATCGCCGAGGGGGAATCCACCTTTGACCTCACACGGCTCTCAGTGCCCATCGATCCCGCCTGCATCTCGGACGTAACGGGCGCACAGCTGACCGGAAGCGTTCTGAGCGGCATTCAGGACAACAGCATGGTTACATACCGCTATACAGACGGCACCGCCTCCTTTACGGCCACCCTGCAGTTCCACGTCAGCAACGCCTGGCTGGAGCCGCTCACCCTGGAGGACTGGACCTACGGAACCCCGCACCACGACCCACACGCAAATGCACAGTACGGGCAGCCGGTCTACGAATACAGCGCCTCCCCCGACGGAATATTCACCGCCCGGATTCCTGAAAACGCGGGCACCTGGTATGTGCGTGCCAGCGTGGCACCCAGCCCGGAGCATGCGGGCCTGACCGCAGTCACGGAATTCCACATCCTCAAAGCGCCGGCCGTCTACACCCTTCCCGCAAACCTGACCGCCGTGTACGGCAGCACGCTGGACTCCGTGGACCCGGGCACCGGGTTCACCTGGAAAACAGCAGATCAGGCCGTCGGCAATGTGGGCACACACACGTTTGAAGCGCGCTATGTTCCTGCGGACCTGGCCAACTACCTTGTGGCGGACCCGGTGAGCATCCCCCTGCGGGTCACACCCAAACATGCTTCCCAGCTGTGGGTCTCGGATGTGAAAAACGAAGAGGATGCCCGGCACCTGACGGTGCGCGACGGAGACAAAACCCTTCAGGAAGGCGTTGACTATACGCTGGCCTACCGAACCATCAACAATCAGATGATGATCACCATTTCCTTCACCGGCAATTACACCGGCTCCGTTTTCCGGGGATGCCCCATCTCCCAGCCCTCTCCCAACGTTCCCGTAACGCCGGTCCAACCGGAAAAAACGCCGCATCCCCAGACCGCGCGGCCCATCGTGTCAGTCTCAACCTCTTCGTCCAGGCCCGCTTCGGAAAGCACACCCCCGGTCTCGCAAAGCGACCCGGACGCCGACTCTTCCAGCACGGCGGTGTCCGACCCGGAGAGCACAGCTCCTTCCTCCGCCTCTTCCGAAAGCACAGCAGACCCCACACCGTCCCAGAGCCACCCCCTCTGCTGGCTTGCACTGCTCCTTCTGATTTTGCTGGGAATCGCCCTGGCGTTTTATCTGATGCGCAGCAAGGATGCCCCGGACCCGCCGCAAGACACGCAATAACCATCCAGACAAACGGCGCCGGACGAAAGTCCGGCGCCGTTTTGCTGCATTTTCCATTGACTTCTGCAACCAAAATAAATATAATACAAATTAGAATAATTCTAAAATGTAGTGATGAAATGACAACGTATGCAAAAAAAATTTTAGAGCTGATCGAAGCCTCTGACTGCCACATGACAGCGGAGCAGGTTTTTGACGCGCTGCGGAGCACCTACCCACGGGTGGTGCTGGCCACGGTTTACAACAACCTGAACCGGCTTTGTGCGCAGGGGGCCGTGCGCAAAGTTTCCGTCGAGGGCATGCCCGACCGCTATGACAAGACCCGGCGGCACGACCATCTGGTCTGCAAGTACTGCGGCAAACTGGCGGACGTGGACCTGGGAGACCTGACCCGCCAGCTGGAAAAAACAGCGGGCATCCCCATTTTATCTTACGACCTCAAGCTGCTTTATGTATGCGAAGAGTGTAAAAACAAACGGAAAGGAATGTGATGAATCTGAACCATTTGCCATTATCTGTTCGTGTTCCCATCGAAACGGACAACCCCAGCATCGTCCGCTGGGAGGAGAAGTGCATCCGGTGCGGCATGTGCAAGGAAGTGTGCACCCACAAAATGGGCGTACACGGCACTTACACGCTGGAGCAGACCGGCGGGAAAGCGGTCTGCATCTACTGCGGCCAATGCGCCAATGTCTGCCCGGTGGACAGCATCACCGAACGGGACGAATGTCCCCAGGTGCAGCAGGCCGTGGCCGACCCCGACAAGATCGTGGTGGTGAGCACCTCTCCCTCGGTCCGTGTGGCACTGGGCGAGGCCTTCGGTATGGAGCCCGGCTCCTTTGTGGAGGGCAAAATGGTGGCATTGCTGCGCGCTCTGGGCGCCGACTTTGTGCTGGACACCAACTTTGCCGCTGATTTGACCATTGTGGAAGAGGCCAGCGAGCTGATCCGCCGCATCACCCAGAAAGACCGTCCCCTGCCGCAGTTCACCAGCTGCTGCCCGGGCTGGGTACACTTTGCGGAGATCTATGCACCGGAACTTTTGCCGCATCTCTCCACCGCCAAAAGCCCCATCGGCATGCAGGGCGCAACGGTTAAAACTTATTTTGCCCGCAAAATGGGTCTGGACCCGCGCAAGATCGTCCACGTGGCCCTGACCCCCTGCACCGCGAAGAAGTTCGAGATCCGGCGCGAGGAAATGCACGCTGCCGCAGACTTCCATGCCGTCGAAGGCATGCGGGACACCGACCAGGTGATCACCACCCGGGAGCTGGCGCGCTGGGCCGCCCAGGCGGGAATTGACTGGAACGCGCTGGAAGACTCCGCCTATGACTCGGTCATGGGGCAGGCTTCGGGCGCGGGCGTGATCTTCGGAAACACCGGCGGCGTTATGGAGGCCGCTCTGCGCACTGCCTATGAGTATCTGACCGGGAGCCCGGCATCCGATACCCTGCTTCAGCTGGACCCCGTGCGCGGCTACGAGGGCGTGCGGGAGGCCGCTGTGACCATCGGCGACCAGACGCTGAACGTGGCGGTGATCTACGGCACTGCCAACGCGCGCAGCTTCCTCAAACGGATGAAGGAGAGCCAGAAGCCATATCACTTCGTCGAGGTCATGGCCTGCCCGGGCGGGTGCATCGGCGGCGGCGGACAGCCCAAGGATCTGGCCCGCGACGCCGACGAGACACGGCGCCAGCGGATCGCAGCCCTGTACCGGCGGGACGCGGCCATGCCGCTGCGCAAAAGCCACGAGAACCCCCAGATCCGGGAAGTTTACGAGGCGTTTTACGGCCGTCCTCTCAGCGAAATGGCCGAAAAAATGCTGCATACCCAATACACAGACCGAAGCGACATTCTGAATAAGAAAGGAAAAACGACTATGAGCAAATGGAAATGCAAAGTGTGCGGTTATATCTACGAGGGAGAAAACCTGCCCGAGGACTTCACCTGCCCGATCTGCCGGCAGCCTGCCTCCGCCTTTGAAAAACTGGAAGAAGCGCCCGCCAAGGGGCTGAACAAATACGCCGGCACCCAGACCGAAAAGAATCTGGAGGCAGCCTTTGCGGGCGAGTCGCAGGCGCGCAACAAATACACCTATTTTTCTGCGGTCGCCCAGAACGAGGGCTACGAACAGATTGCCGCGCTCTTTTTGAAAACCGCCGAAAACGAACGTGCACACGCCAAACTGTGGTTTGAAGAACTGAACGGCCTGGGCGACACTGCACAGAACCTGCTGCACGCGGCCGAGGGCGAAAACTACGAGTGGACGGACATGTACGACGGCTTTGCCAAGACCGCGGAAGAAGAGGGCTTCCCGGAGCTGGCGGCCAAGTTCCGCCTGGTGGCAGCCATTGAAAAGCGCCACGAAGAGCGTTACCGTGCGCTGCTGCGCAATGTGGAGACGGCGCAGGTCTTTGAGAAAAGCGCGGTCAAGATGTGGGAATGCCGCAACTGCGGCCACATCGTGGTGGGAACCGCGGCGCCGGAAGTGTGCCCCACCTGCCTGTATTCCAAGAGCTTCTTTGAGATCCTCGCCGAGGAATATTGAGCCGGAGCAAGCCAAAAGCCAGGGTGCTGACGCACCCTGGCTTTCTTGTTGTTTCGTTTACTCGTCCCGCAGAAGGTTCTTCATGTCCTGCATGGCTTCGCCGTGCTTTCGGGAGACTGCGTACGGGTTTCGGCGCAGATGGCGCGCAGCCCGCTGATACATCTTGTCCGTGCGGCTTTCCATGGCCCGCAGCTCGCTTTTCAAAATCTGCATCTCGCTTTCCAGCCGCTCCGGCGAGCGGCGCCGGTCGAAACGCATTTCCTCCAGACGAGCCGCCATCATGCGCAAAAGCGTTTTTCGCTCCTCCCGCAGCGCTTGGAGCCGCTGGGCAAACCCCTTCTTTGCACTGCGCACCGCCTCCGCCTGTCTGGACTGTTCCCAGTCCAGCTGGGTGAAGGCCGCGGTCACTTCCAGCTGCTTCTGCAGCCGGGCAATGCGCCGCTTGCTTTCGCTGAGGGCGTTCAGCAGCGAACGCATGTCCATGGCCTCCCGCATGGAGACGATCAGGTCTGCCGTCATCCCCAGGGCCAGCACCAGAGCCAGGAGCCCGGCACCCAGAGGCGACAGCCCCCGGACCAGCCCGGCCACCGGTGGCTGAAGGACCCGCACCAGAAGGATGGAGAAGACGCCCCAGCACAGCGATGCCACCACACAGATGTACCCGTTCAGGTTCCAGCGGAACCGGCTGTAGTCCCAGTAGCGGACATGGAACAGCTTTTCCATGCTGTAGCCGGTAACGTATTCCAGAAGTGTGGCGCCCAGCATGCCGGCCGCAAACACCAGCAGCGTGTTGTTCTGCACCGGCCAGGTGAAAAGCAGAATGGCCACGGCGCCGAACCCGTAGATGGGAAGAAACGGGCCGTTCAAAAAGCCACGGTTCACCCAGCGGTGCTGCTGCACCGACACCAGGCACGACTCCCACACCCAGCCCAGGAACGAATAAATGAAAAAGTACAGCACCCACTGTGCCAACCCATAACCTGTCATGAAAAACCCCTCCCGGTATTCGGTTTAGTAGTCAAGAACAAACGCTGCGACCCGCTCCATCGCCTGCTGAGACTGGGGCAGCGGGAACATTTGAAACACGTGCCACATCTCGGGCCAGCACTGAAGGACATTGGGGATGCCTGCTTCGTCCAGATGCTTTTTCAAGCGGATCGCATCATCGGCGAGGATCTCGTGTCCGCCGTACTGGACCAGCACCGGCGGGAAGCCGCTCACATCCTGAAACAACGGCGAGAGTTCCGGCTGGTCCCAGCCGCCCTGGGGCGCGTAGGCCTGGCGGACTGCTTCCAGATACGCCCGGGTCAGAACAGGGTCGTCCTCTTTGTGCGCCTCATAGGAATCTCCGGAGCAACTCATATCTGTCCAGGGAGAGCACAGCACCAGCTTGCCCGGCAGGCGGCGGCCGGCCTCTTTCAGCGCCTGCGTCAAAACCAGCGCCAGATTTCCGCCCGCCGAGTCACCGGCCAGCACCACGTCCCGGGCGCCGTATCCCAGTTCCATCAGGTAATCCCAGGCGGCCAGCGCGTCTTCCAGCGCGGCGGGATAGGGATGTTCCGGCGCGAGGCGGTATTCGAAGCTGAGCACTTCGTACCCCGTGCTTTTGGCCAGCTTGGACGCCAGCACCCGGGCGTAGCCCAGATTTCCGCTGGTGTAGCCGCCGCCGTGGCAGTAGAGCACCACATGGTGCCTGTCATGACCGCATTCCGGTCTTGCCCACGCCATGGGCATGGACCCCAGCTGAAACGGCTCCCAGCTGTACCCCAGCTCCGGGCTGACCAAACGGCCCAGAATGTTCTGGCTCTGCCGCTGCCGCTCCAGGCCTTCCAGCGCACCGTCGGTGGGCGCGGACAGGGAGTGGACGGTTTTCAGTGCCGCAAGCATTGCCTGCGCGGCTTTTTCATTGACGGAAAGTTCCTCTGCGGCCTCGCTGAAGCTTTGGCCGGTAAACCATAATTTTTTCATAAGATTCCTCTTTTCTGCCGGCGGACCGGCTTTTCTCACAGCGAGCTTTTCCAAAGTCCGTGCAAGTTGCAAAACGCATACGCGGCGACGGGCTGTTCCTGACGGCCCAGCTTAAAAAATGCGGCGGGCGGTTCGTCGGGTTTCAGAAAACGGACCAGGTATCCGCAATTCGTCTCCAGCACGATCCATTCGATCCGGTGCTCCGGCGTCATGGGGTGGGCGATCCGCCCCACCTGCACCTGCACCACCTGCTCTTTCTGAACCGCGTCGGGCACGTGCTTTTCCAGCGACGCGTCCGTCTCGCCGGGTATGAGCTGTTTCATGGGTTCGCCGCAGCACACCACGGGCACCCCGGAATCCTTCAGCATGATGATTTGATTGCCGCAATGGGCACATTGATAAAATTTCATTGTTCATTTCTCCTTTTCATTGATCCGGCGGTCATTTGCCCGCCGGGGTTGCGGACCGTTTGTCCAGCAGAACGGTGAGGAAGTCGCTTGCGCCATCTGCCACCAGGCTGAGGCCGAACACCATCACCACGATTTTTGCGGTTTGGAACGGATTGACCACGATCAGGATTCCCAAAAGGATGGGGATCACCGACGCGAGGATCATCGGCACCATGTTGGGATATTTGTCACGGATTGCGGTGAGCGCCAGCGGAAGTTTTCCCACCCCGTCCACCAGGAGCAGCGAGCCCAGCACCAGCGGCAGAACCGACAGCACAGCCTCGGGCCAGAGAAGCGCGAATCCGGCAAACGCAGCGGGCAGGATCGACAGGAACAGATCTCCCGCCAAAGCGCCTCCCGAACGGCGTCCCTGGATATAGCGCCACAGATGGCTTGCTCCGTACGCCGCGGCCCCCGCCGCCAGTACCCACACAAACAGCGTACTGCTTGCACCCGGAAAAGCCAGCAGCAAAAGCCCCATGACAATGTACAAAACCGCGATCCATACCGATGCGGCACGCACCCAGAAAAATTCAAACATAAAAATTGCCTCCTTTATTTTGTTATATTCATCGTACCATTTTGGCTGCGCAAAATCGGTTTGCCAAACAACGAACCGGATTTTAATCTGCGCTTGAAAGACGACGCTTTCAAAGACTATAATAGGAAAAGAGAGAATTGAAGGGAGTCTTTCGCATGGAAACGGAACTGGATCTTTCCATTCTGAAATCAGGGCTGCTGTTCCGAAATCTTTCGGACGAAGAAATACGGGAAGTGATCGAAACCATGTCCCCGCACCGGGCCAGATACGCCAAACGCGCGGTGATCGCCCGGGACGGAGATCCCTTTCCGGAGATCGGCATTCTGCTGTCGGGCAGCGCCCATCTGGCGCACATCGACAGCAACGGAAACAACAACCTGATGGACGTGCTGCAAGCCGGAAGAACGCTGGGCGAATTGAACGCCGTGGGGCGCTACCGGCTGCACTTTACCATTACCGCCGCCGAACCCACCGAGGTGCTTTATCTCAGCGTGGACCAGCTGCTGCGAAAAAATGTGCTCACCGCGCCTGTCCAGATCCGTTTTCTGCAAAACCTGACTCTGGCCATGGCCCAAAAGGCCCAGTATCTGACCCTCAAACTGGAAGACAGCATCCGCCGTTCCACCCGGGAGCGGCTGCAGGACTATCTTTCGGACCAGTATCACCGCACCGGCAGCCGGACCTTTTCCATTCCGCTGAACCGGCAGGACCTGGCGGATTTCCTGTTTGTGGACCGCAGCGCAATGTCCAACGAGCTGTGCAAAATGCGGGACGAGGGATTGCTGCGCTTTGACAAAAGCCGCTTTGAATTGCTGGTGGAAATGCCCATCACTGAAGACGAACCGGACCCCAACGACCAGGAATAAAGAAGGCCGCGCTTTTGCGCGGTCTTCTTTTTTTGTCAGGCGTCGCCCCGCACGCCTCTGCGGCCGGAAATGGATTCCACCAGCAGAGCCAGCCCGGAAACACTCAGGTAAATGCCCCACACGGCGCTCAGCGCGAACCAGCTGGCAAGCGGATTGGTCAAGAGCACGATACCCAGGATCACATTGAGGATGCCGCTGGTCAGCACCCAGGCGGCGCCTTCCGTGCCGTGCTCCCGCAGCTCCGCGAAGGTGAAAAACTGGCCGATGCCGCTGAGGACCGTGAAGAAAGCCACCACCGTTGCCAGAACGGAGATCATTGTCACGGTTCCGTAAGTGGTCTGCACCGCGGACCAGAGAGTGAACAGGCTGAACCCGGTCAGCAGGATCCCGTTGGCCAGTGCCCAGCCGCTGCGCCGCTCCTTTCCGGCCCGGACAAAGGACACCAGCTGGGTCGCCCCGTAGACCCCCAGCCCCGCTGTGATCACATACGCCAGGGACAGACCCGTGGCCACCGGGGCAAAGGCGGCCAGCAGACCGAAACCGATCATCAGTGTGCCGATCAGCACCCCGCTCGCCACGCCGGTCTTGCGGGGCGTTTCTTCCGCGTGCTCCTGTACGGGCACGGTTGTTTCATAGGTTTGGTTCATAAATGTTTCCTCCTCAAATCAGCTGGTAGCGTTCCAGCATCTCTTCCAATACAGTTCCCTGCAGCTTCTCCAGCCCGGCGTGCAGCGCCAGCTTGTACGGCAGGGGCAGCTTCATTTCCGTCAGTCGGCGTCCGTCCAGCAGATAATGGGTGGCGTTCAGCAGGCAGCGCAGGTCATACACTGACCCGAACACCTCCGGCACGCCGCGCTCCACCTGCAGCAGGGTATACACCGCCTCCATGGCTGTGCGGACCGAGTACTCCGTGGTGAAAATCGTGTCACGGGGCGTCTGGGCAAACTGGCCCAGGAAGGCAAAGTTCACGCAGCCTTCGGGCACAACGTCCGGCCGGTCGCCCGCAGCGCGGGGCATAAAGAACGCGGTCACGTACGGCATCATGCACGGCACGGTGTTGGCCGCCGTGTGCGCCAGCGTCTCAATTTCGTTTTCGGGAACGCCCAGGTGGTACAGCCACTCCATGCAGATCTCTGCGCCGGTGCACTCCTTCATGGGCTTGCCCACAAAATCTCCCGGTTCGTCCGGGTACAGCCCGTAGATCCAGCCCACCAGCTGTCCCTCCGGCTGCGCCTTGAAGTGAGGCTGCCGGTTGAAGGTCCAGCTCATCAGCCAGGCCGAATCCTTTACGGTCACGATGCCTCCCGTGACCACCTTGCCCGCATACGGGTCCCGGTGGCTGATTTTTTCCAGATACGAGGCGATGCGGTCGTCCAGCAGCGTCACCGTGGCAGACTCCCAGCGGGTGGCCTCAATGTCCGAGCAGAATTTTTCCGGCCGGCCAAACAGCGGGTTCTGCACCGCAATGTTTTTCCACAGCTCCCAGCTGGAGCCCTGTCCCGACTCCACATCCACCACCGGCGGGTGATCGTTGTCGCCCAGCGCGCTGGCCTCGGTGCAGGAGCCGTTGGTCACAAACACCAGGTCGTTCTCCGTCAGGTCCATGGTCTCCTCCCGGCCGCCGCGAAGCAGAACCATTTGATGCGCTACCTTCCGGTCCGGGAAAAAGTGGAACAACACGTTGGTCACCTTGACGCCGTACTCAAACTGTACACCCTGTTCCTCCAGGTATTTTGTCAGGGGCAGGATCAGCGATTCGTACTGATTGTACTTGGTGAATTTCAGCGCGGAAAGATCCGGCAGCCCGCCGATGTGATGCAGAAAACGCTGCAGGTACAGTTTCATTTCCAGCGCGGAGTGCCAGGTTTCAAAGGCGAACATAGTCTGCCAGTACAGCCAGAAATTCGACTTGTAGAACTCCTCGTCCAGCACATCGTCGATGGTCTTGTCATACAGGTCCTCGTCCCGGGTGAAAAACAGCCCCATCAGTTCCAGGGCAGCCGCATCGCTGAGTTCAAACCGGTTTCCCGTCTCGGCGCTTCGGCCCTGTTCCAGTGTGGCCCGGTTCATGGAAAAATTCGGGTCATCCTTGTTCAGCCAGTAGAACTCGTCCAGAACGCTGACGCCTTCCTGTTCCAGCGACGGAATGGAGCGGTACAGGTCCCACAGGCACTCGTAATGGTTTTCCATCTCACGGCCGCCGCGGATCACAAACCCCATCTCGGGGCGAAACAGTCCGTCACAGGCGCCGCCGGGCAGCTCCGCTTCTTCCAGCACATGAATGTGGTTTCCCGGCACCTGTCCGTCCCGGATCAGGAACGCCGCCGCGGCAAGGCTGGCAAGGCCGCCCCCCACGAGCCACGCGTGTTTTTCGTCTGCACCCGCCGGTTTCCGCGGTTTGGCAAACGCTTCATAATTTCCGTTTGAATAATACATATTCATACCTCCTGTTTCCGCGGAACTCTGCCCGCGGCCTTTTCAAAAATGGATTTCGTTCGATGAAAAACTTTGCCGCAGACCAACGTTTGCCGCCGGGCACCGCTTTCAACTTGTTCTCAGCTTACGCTTTTCCCTCTGTAAAATCGGTGTTCTAAACAACGAAAAATCAAAAATCCCTGCGTTTTGCACAAACGCAGGGATTCCATGCAAAAAGCCGCGCGTCCCCGCCATGGGAACGCGCGGCTTTTTTACTTTTTTGCTCACGCCTGATACAGGAAGGTTTCCGCCCCGTTGCTGACCGCGGCAACGGTGGCGTCCGGATACTGGGCCATGGCGTCGTCCACGGCCTGCTGCAGCGCTTCCACCGGGTAATGCCGGCATCCGCACAAAGCCATCTCCTCCGGGCTGACCCCATTGCTGACCACCACCAGCCTGCGGCGGCGGCGCATCTTGGACATGCTGTTGCCCACGGCAATGGCCAGCGCGTCTCCCTCGCAGGGCGCGCCGTCAAAAATGCCTTTGACGATTTCATCTCCGTCATCGCGGCCCATCATCTGCAAAAATTCCGGGTGCGGGCCCACGCCCTCGTAGTTGGGCGACACCAGCACGATGGTGCCGCCGCTGCCTCCTTTCAGCGCGTGCTCTGCGGCATACATGCCCTTGGGCGACTGCCAGAAGTCCTGATCGGCCGGATAGCCGCTGACCACCACCACATCCACGCGCTTTTCCACCTTGCAGCCCAGCACGTGCTTGGCCAGCTCTACGCCGGCGCGCTGCGCATGCACATAGTGGCCGGCCACAGCGTGGCACATCTCCAAATCGGAATTGAGCACGGTGTTCACAATGAAATCCAGCCCGATGGTGTCCACCCAGCCTTCCATCATGGTGCGCACGGGGCTGGCGCTGTTGCCGAACAGGTTTTCATTGTACAGCGACGCTTTCAAATGGAAATAGGAGACGGTGTCCTCACCCGCCACACCGGGATACAGAATCTTTCCGCCGCCGCTCCAGCCCATCACCGGATGCGGGACCAGGTTGCCGATGCCGATGCGGATGTCGGCCTCCATCACCCGTTTGTAGGCGTAGATATCCACCCCATCGCTGGTTTTCCCCAGGAACACCAGTTTGTCCGGGTCCCGGAATTCCGAGTTGACCACCTCGTAGCGGGCGTACACCTGTTCGCCCACGCGCTCGGCCAGCTCCTGCGCCGTCATGTGACGGTGACTGCCCAGCGCCACAATGATGCAGATGTTTTCATCCCGCACGCCGATGGCCTCCAGCCGGGCCAGCACAATGGGCAGGATGCGGCCAATGGGCGTCGGCCGGGAGCCGTCGTCCACAATAATGTTCACGCGCATGTCCGGCGTGATCATCTCCTCCAGCCGGGGCGTGCCCACGGGATGGTCCAGTGCGCGCTCGATCTCGGCCGCGAAATCCGGCGCGGGCGGCGTATGCACCGGGTCGTACATTTTCACGAACCGGTCATCGTCCACCTCAAAGCTGACCTTTTCGCCGCCATACGGAAGTGTGACCTTCATTCCTTCATCCCCCTCTTTTTCAACAGCGCGTCCCGCAGACGTTCGATCTCTGCTTCGTACTGTTCCGGCGTCAAGAATACCCGATGCTCCGGGAACATTTCAAAGGGGCGGCCCCAGCCCAGTTTGTCCCGGTACTTGGGGCAGATGGTGAAGTGCACATGGCGCACCTCGTCGCCATAGATGCCGTAATTGATTTTGTCTGCGCCGTAAAGTTCCTGAATGGTCTGTGCCAGCACGCACACATCCTCCATAAACTCATTGCGCAGCGCCCGTGGAATTTCATACAGCTCCTCATAATGATTGCGGAACATGATGGTGCAGCGGCCGGGCAGCGTCTGGTCTTTGCAGAAAAACACTTTTGAAATTTTCAGATCGCACACTTCAAACAGCAGTTCCTGAAAAGACCTGTCCCGTTCGCAGTAATAACAGCCTTTTTGCTTTTCCATGGCGCGTTCCTCCTAAACTTTCTCGTGGGCTGACTGCCGCTCCAGAAGTTCGATCAGCAGCGCCAGATTACGCGTGATGTGATACGGGTCCTTGACCGGAAGCGCCACCACCTTGTTCTGGGGTGTTCCGTCCCGGCACAGAATCTGAATCCACTCGCCCACCTGCGGATTGGGGTTGGGAAAATGGGAGAACGTGTAATCAAACACCTTCTTGTGCCAGTTCCAGAAAGCCTCCTGCCCGGTGCGCAGATAAAACAGCAGCGTGGTGTAAAGCGCCTCGGAGTGCACCCACCACAGCTTGTCGGACCAGCCGTCCAGCACCTGCCTGACCGTGGGTTCCGCGTCCCATGGCCCTGCCGACGCGCAGGGACGTCCGCCCTGGGGCGCGGCGTAATGCAGCAGGCCGCCGCAATCCTCGTCCCATCCGATCTCCAGCGCCTTCAGCGCAATGGACGCTGCCTTTTCGGCCAGTTCATCCTGCTGCAGGATCTCCGCCGCTTCGGCAATGAACCACATATCTTCCAGCGTGTGCCCCGGGTTGGCGTGCTGGCCCAGAAGCGTCGGTTCAAAGGAACCGTCTTCATAAATCACCTCATGGACCACCAGGTCTTCGTCCGTAAATTCTTCCAGCACCTGCCGGGCGGTGCCGCGCATATCCTCGCGCAGCTGCTCGCAGAGCGCCGGTTCAAAGCGTTCCGCCGCGCGGTACAGCTCCACCGCCACATTGGTGAAAATCATGGGCACGCCATGGGCGCGCAGGCCCTTGCCCAGCGGGTAGGGCAGCGTTTTGAAGCAGCCTGTTTCAAACCGGTTTTTGGCCGACTGGTACAGCTTGCGCGCAAAGACATAGGCCTCCGCGTCCTCCGCGGCCCGGGAGTAGCAGGCGAGTCCCGCGATCACAAAGCAGTCCGCGTAGATGCTCATATCCAGATCCGGCCAGTCTCCCACCTGTTTGGGAGCACCGGTCCGGTCCATCAAAAACACGCAGCGCCAGTCATCGCTGCCCATCAGGCAGTGGCTGCGCAAAAACACCACGCCGCTTTGAGCCAGGCGCAGAAAGCGCTCCCGCTGCGCATCGGGGAACAAATCGCTGCGCAGCAAAGCCAGCTTGGAATACATCCACACAAACCGCCCCTGGCTCCAGGTGTATTTGTCCGTGCTCACGCGGCGGGTCCCCTCGTTGTTGTAGCAGTTAAAATAGCCGCCGTACTGCCGGTCCAGGCACCGGGGAAGCCAAAAGGACAGAATGCGGTTGGTCAATTCGTTTTCATAAAACCCCAACATGGTTTTTTGCTGAAATCGATCCATCCCGTTCCCTCCGTATCATTTGATAGCGCCAGAGGTCAGATCTCCGGTGATGTAGTTGCGAATGCTGATGAACAGAATGACCAGCGGGATCGTGGCATACACCGCGCCCGCCATCACGTAATGCCAGGGAATGCCCACCGCGGGGTTGTTTTTCAAAATCTCGTACAGGCTGACGATGATGGGCTTTTTCTCCGTGGTGGAAATGTACGTAAACGCAAACAAGAATTCGTTCCAGGTGCGGGTAAAGGCAAAGATGATCGCCACCGCGATGCCCGTTTTGGAAATGGGCACAAAAATGCGCGTCAGGGTCATGAAAGAACTGCAGCCGTCAATGGTGGCGGCCTCTACCACTTCTTTGGGCACATTGTCGAAAAAGCTTTTCAGCATCAGCACAATGAACGCCAGGTTGAAGGTGGTATTCATGATGATCAGGCTCAGCCAGCTGTCGATCAGGCCCAGATTGTTCATCATGTTGTACAGGGGAATGATGATGATGACCGGCGCAAACATCTGGCTCATCAGCGCCACATAATACAGCGGCTTTTTCAAATAAAAGCGCAGTTTTGAAAAGGCATAGGCCGCCGGAATGTCGATCAGCATAATGGTGACAATGCTGCCC
The DNA here is from genome assembly GCF_040096265.1 of Ruthenibacterium intestinale. Lineage (NCBI taxonomy): Bacteria > Bacillati > Bacillota > Clostridia > Eubacteriales > Oscillospiraceae > Ruthenibacterium > Ruthenibacterium intestinale. Next base: position 141,586 of record NZ_JBBMFA010000111.1, on the reverse strand, counting down.
GCCGTGACGATGATGCTGCTTTTGAACCCGTCCAGAATGTTCATTTTATAGAACACGTCCACGTAGTTCTGCAGCTGGACCACCGGCGGAATCCAGGTGACCGGCAGGGAAAATACGTCGTTGGCCCGCTTGAGGGAAACCGAGATCATGGCTGCCACCGGGAACAGCAGCACCACCAGCATCACCAGAACCACTGCGGCAAAGGCCACGCCGTACACACGCTTTTTAAACAGAGCCTTATTCATAAGAAACATCATCCTCCCTTGCAGCGGAGCGCACATACAGCAGCGCGAACACCGAGAGAATCACAAAGCAGATCACGCTCACCGCCGAGGAGTAGCCCCGGTCGTTGAAGCGGAACGCGTAGTCGTACACTGTGTTCACCAGAATGGCCGACGAGTTGGCCGGGCCGCCGGTGGTCATCATGTAAATAACGTCAAAGGAGTTGAAGCCCCAAATTCCGATCAGAATGCCCAAAGTGCGCAGCGACGGAATCATCAGCGGGAAGGTGATGTTCCAAAACTGCTGCCAGGAGCTGGCGCCGTCGATGGAAGCGGCTTCGTAAATATATTTGGGAATACTGTAAAGGGAGGACAGCAGGTTCAGCGCGCAGAACGGAGCCACCGCCCAAACATTCACAATCATTACGGCCAGAAGCGAGGTCTTGATATTGCCCAGAAAATTGACCGCCTCGTTGGTCAGGCCCAGATCGCGCATCAGCTGACCGATGTGGCCGAACATCGGGTTGTACAGCAAGCGCCAGATCATGCACGAAACCGCCGCCGGCATGGCGTACGGGATCAGCATCACGCCTGTGATCATTTTCTTTCCAAAAAAGTTTTTGTACAGGATCAGGGCCATCAAAAAGCCCAGAAACAGCTTGGCAAATGTACCGCCGAACACCCAGATGGCCGTGTTCAGCACAATTTTTGCGGAATCCGGATTTTCAAAAAAGCTTATAAAGTTTTCCAGCCCCACAAACAGCATATCGCCGTTGACTTTGCGTTCATACAGGGACGTGCGCATCACTTCCAGCATGGGGTAAATAATCAAAACCACATACACCACTGCCATGGGAAGCACGTAAAGCATGTTGAAGCTTTTTTCGCGCCGTTCCAGCTTGTTTTTTCCTTTCATGTGTGAAGCTCCCCCTCTCTTCGGAAAGATGTGGGCAAGGGGTGTTCGCCCCTCGCCCACATTTCATACGATCGGATCAGCCGGCCAGAGCTTCGTCCACCTGACCGCCCGCCAGTTCCATGGCTTCCTGTGCGGTCAGCTCGCCCATAACCGCCTTGGTGACGGCGTCGGCCAGATATTTCTGCACTTCTTCCCAGCAAATCAGCGTGGGTTTGAACTTTGCGATGGGTTCATACTCTGCAAAAGGTGCTACCATAATGTTCTCCGGGTCGGTAAATGCCGGATTCTCTTCGTAGTAGCTGGCCTGGTTGGGAACCCAGCCCGCGATTTCGAACACTTTGCCCTGATACTGCGCCTGATGCCAGAACTCCAGCCACTGGCCGGTGATCTCCTCATTGCCGGTGGCAAACATCAGATCGATGTCCATGATGCCCAGGGAATATTTCTCGCCGCCGGGGCCTGCCAGGGGGTCCGCCACAACGGCCCAGTCAAAGTTCTGCCCGGCGTCGCGCATGGCCGCCATGCCCTGCGCATTGTGGAAGCAGGCAGCCGCCACCTGATTGGTCCAGTTGCTCTGCATCTCGTTGATGGTGGCCTCGCCGTAATCCGGCACGGAATACTGAGCCAGGTCCACGTACATCTGCAGCGCGGCCACGCCTTCGGGGTTGTTGAATCCGTTGGCTGTGCCGTCTTCGTTCACAACGTCAGCGCCATAGGCCCACAGGATCGGCAAGAAGCAGTCCACGGTGTTTTTCGCGTGTCCGGCTACCAGCGAGTAGGCGTATTTGGCGTTGGAGGGATCATACAGCTTCGGCGCGATCTCCAGGAACTCTTCCCAGGTGGTGGGGATCGACTCTACGCCTGCCGCGTCCAGCATATCCTGGTTGAACAGGATGGTGCGCACGGACATGTACGAGGGCAGCGCCCACATTTTTCCGTCCACGTTGCACACGGTGCGGGCCGTTTCGGAAAAGTCATTGTACAGCTCTTCGCTGATATAATCCTCAGCGCAGGCAATGTAGCCGGCCTCTTTGAATTCAGGCGTCCAGCCGGAGAAGCCGTACATGGCGTCCGGCATATTGCCGCCCTCGGCCAGGGTGATGATCTTCTGATAGGCATCTGTATACGACCAGGACTCCAGCTTCACTTCCACACCCGTCTGCTCCTGGAACGCAGCCGCTGCTTCTTTCAGCTGTTCCATACCGGTGTCGCCCAGTGTTACATATGTAATGGAACCGGCGCCTTCGGCGGCTGCATCACCCGTGCCGGAACCGGTGGACGTGCCGGAGTCGGAACCGCCGCATCCGGCCAAACTGAGTGCCATTGCAAAAGCCAAAAAGATCGCGAACACTTTCTTCATTTTTCATTCTCCTTTTCAAAAAATTTCCATCACGCGCCGCAGCGGACCGCGTGCTCGTTCCACGGGATAAATTCATATTATGATATGATATTTATCGGATCACGCCTTTATTATATATTGCCCGTTTCTTTTTGTCTTTGCAGATTTAATATGGATATTTTGCATATTTTAATATCACAATATAAGAAAAAAATATTTATTTTGCAAAGTATTTACTTTTCAAAACCATTCGTTTAAAATAATATCATAATATGATTTTCCGTCGAAAGGAGCGCAGCGCCGTGCCGATTGCCAAAACTCGCCTGTCAGACCAGGTCGCACAGGAATTGCAAAATATGATCGCCGATGAAACCTATAAGGTAGGGCAGAAGCTCCCGGTGGAAAACGAGCTGGCGCAAATGTTCAGCGTCAGCCGTGTTACCGTGCGGGAAGCGGTGCGCAAACTGAGCGTCATGGGCATTCTGGACGTTCGCCAGGGCGGCGGAACGTTCGTCAAATGTCTGACGCCGGAATCTTTCATGACGCCCGTGCTGCCCATGCTGGCGCTGGACAAGAAGAACCTCAACGACATCTTTGAGGTGCGCATTCTGATCGAGTGCAAAAGCGCGGAATTGGCCGCACAAAACATTACGGACGCGCAGCTGGAAAAGCTGAAGCGCCTTTTGGACAAGATGGACGCCTGCGCCCTGCAGGAGGATCTGGACACTTACAATCAGTACGACACCAAGTTCCATTATCTGATTTCAGCCAGCTGCGGAAACAAGGTTCTGAAAACCATTCAGGGCCTGGTGGGAAACATGGTGTCCGATGCGATCCGCGCAAGTCTGATCGCCCCCAACGCGCTGACCCGTTCGTGCATTTATCATAAGAAGATTTACGACGCCCTGTGCGCCCACGACCCCGTGGCCGCACAGGAGTATATCCGCACGCACTTGGAAGGCGGTGCGGTCTACATCAAGGAAAACGCTTAACTGGAATCCGTCAAGAGGTGCGTTATGTTTTTTCATCAGCTTTCGGTCGATTCGGTCTCGCAGATCACCCAGCCGCAGACGGTTTCCATGGGGCCCGACTCCTTTGCGCTTTTGCTGAGCACGGCGCAAAATCCCGCGTTCTCCCTGTGCGGCAGCGCGCAGGACAGCCCGGCTTTTTCGCTTTTTCTGTTGGTTCCGGACGAGGCGGAGTGTGTGATCCGGCAGGCATCCTCCTTTCTGCTGATTTCCTTTTCCGTTCCGGACGAGGTCATGCGTGCTCAGATCCGCCTGCTGCCCCGCCGTCTGCCTTTTCCGGAATTCACCGTCCGGCATTTTGCCATTAACTTTTTAAGCGCCTACTCGCTGCACACCCCCATGTATCATGAAAAGATGGCCTACGACCTGCTGACCATTCTGTTTTACGGCCATCTGGCGCAGCACCGCGCCTTTCCCACCGATGCGGCGCTGTCCTTTGACCGCTCGCTGGACACCACGCTGCCCGAAAGCGACACGGCTCTGGCCGTTCGGTACATCTCCGACCATCTGGCGGAAGATCTAACGGCAGACGCAGTGGGCAGCAGCATCCGCATGTCCGGCAAACAGGCCAACGAACTGTTCAAGCGGGAATACGGCTGCACGGTGGCACAATTTATCAACCGGTTCCGCCTTTTCCGCGCCAAGGAACTTTTGTGCTACACCAACAGCAGCATCACCGAAATCGCCACCATGACCGGGTTCAAAACGGTGCATTATTTCAGCCGCTATTTTAAAGAAAAGGAAAATCTTTCCCCTATCGAATACAAGCGAACGGTCACGGAAACCATTTCACTGCATACGCTTTCGGGCTGACCTGCCCTGCGGAATTACAAAAAGCAGCACTCGCAAACCGAGTGCTGCTTTTTTATTCCCGAAAAATTCGATGCCCGCACCTTTCAGACACAGGCCTCATAGTATGAAAAGCGGCGTCCCTTGCGCAAAAGCCGGCCTTTCCGTTGGCCAGCCAACCGACTTTCGATCCCGCACCGGATATACTGATACTGGAAACAAACCTTTGGGCCGGCATTTTGCAAACCGCAGGCGGCTTATTTTCTGAAACGAACCGGGAGGCACAATATGAAAGCTTTAAAATTTATCTTTTTCCCGCTTTTGGCCCTGGGGACAGGGGCTTTTGCAGGATATCTGACCAGCGACAGTCTGGAGACCGTCTATTCCACCCTGGACAAATCGGTTTTCACGCCGCCGGGCTGGGTTTTCCCCATCGTGTGGACCGCACTGTATCTGCTGATGGGACTGGGCATGGCAATGGTCGCTTCCAAAGGCCAGCCCAAAACAGCGCGTTCGGTCTTTTGGTGGTGCCTGCAGCTGGCCCTGAACTTCGGCTGGAGCCTTCTGTTCTTCAACGTGGGCGATTACTTTGCCGCTCTTGTATGTCTGGCCGCACTGTGGATCGCGATTCTGGCGATGACCATCTCTTTCGCCGCCGTCAGCCGTCTGGCCGCCTGGCTTCAGGTGCCCTACCTGGTGTGGGTCGGGTTCGCCGGATACCTGAACGCCGCCGTCTGGGTTCTCAACCGATAACAGCCGCTTTGCCGCAAATACCCAAACCAAACAAAAACACGATGCATCTTTGATGCATCGTGTTTTTTCACGTCATATCCGCCACATTGAACAGCCCTGTCTGCACACCGGAACGCAAATCTCCTCAACGTATTTTTGAAAGCAGCTTTCGCTTTGCCTGCCGGATTCTTGCGGCGAAGCGGCTTGTAAAAATGGCGCCAAGGAACAGCATCCCAAACGCAAAGCCCAGCCCGAACCCTGCCAGTTCCTGATAAGGCGTTGTGTTTTCCAAGTCCGCGGACAAGATCACAAGGGCGGCCGCAAAGCCCGCAAGGCCCGCAAGAAACAACGCGTGCATCCGGCCAAGCAGCCTGCGTTTTTCCTCGCTGCTGTACTCCGCCACCGCAGTCAACGTTTCTGTTTCCTGCTGCGCCGGCTCGCTTTCCCTTTCCCCGTTCAAAAGTTCCCGAAGCCCCACCTGGTAATAATCGGCAAGCTCTATCAAAACGGTCAGATCCGGCAGATTGTTTCCGTTTTCCCAGCGGGATACCGTTCTGCCGGACACGCCGAGATGCTCTGCCAGCTGCTCCTGGGTCAACGAACTTTCTTTCCGTAATTGTCTCAGAAATGCACCGATTTTCCTCTGGTCCATATTGCCGCCTCCCTTTGGAAACAGTGTAGCAGATCCCGCACCGTTCCAACAAGGACACCGAGCGGGAATCGGCCCCCTTTAAAGCGGACATTCTGTGTCCGGGCGCTTCTTTCCTCCCAAAGGCAAAGCGTTATTGCCGGGCACTGTGCTCTTTTTGGGGCTTCATGCCCCAGAACACGGCATTCATCACAATCACGATCAGGCAAACCGCGGCCATTGCCGCCCAAAAGCCCATGTTGATGCCCAGAAAAGAAGTCGTTCCAAACAGGTTGAGCCAAAGCGTGTTCCAATTCATTCAAAGCACCTCCCATGTTAAAGCAATTCCCCGTAATGCCGTACATAAGCCTTTTTCAGGCTGGTTGCCAATGCCATATAAAGCAGGATGCAGGGAATCAGATAGGCAAAATAACTGACCGGCAGTGCAACAAAACCCAGCGCCGCACCCAAAGGCGTAAAGGGAATGACCGTCAGCACAACAATGCCGGTCAGGGTAAGCAGCGTAAGCGGCGCCGACGCGCGGCTTTGCAGGAAAGGCAGCTTCGGCGTGCGGATCATATGGATCACCAGGGTCTGGCTCCACATGGACTCCACAAACCAGCCCGCCTGAAACAAACCGATGTACGTTGCCTGCAACAGCGCCAGTTCCGCGCCATGGAAATGGGCGGGCAGGTCATTGAACAGCACCCCGTTGGACACCACCAGCGGGCAAAACACAAAATACATGAACAGATAGGTGGTAAAATCGAAAATCGAGCTGGTGGGGCCGAGCCAGATCATGAAATTGCCCACACTGGCGGCGTCCCATTTGCGGGGCTTTGCGATAAACTCCTCATCCACATTGTCCCAGGGGATCGCAGTGCAGGAGAGATCGTAAATCAGGTTCAGAAAAATCAGCTGCACGCTCATCATGGGCAGGAACGGCAGCAATGCCGCCGCGGCCAGCACCGAAAACATATTGCCAAAGTTCGAAGAGGCAGTCATCTTGATGTATTTGATCATGTTGGCATAGGTCTTGCGGCCCTCGATGATGTCCTGCTCCAACACCATCAAATCTTTTTCCAGCAGGATAGCGCTGCCGCTGAGCCGATTGCCGGGTTTTACACATTTTGTACATCGCACGTTCCTCCGCATTCCACATCAAATTCAAAACGACCATCTTATCCGGCAGGCAGGGCCAATCCGCCCTGTCCACCCCCTCAGCGGAATCCGTCTCGTTGATATGCTTTCATTATATCCTTTCTCCTCAAAAATTTCAAAACCCGATCGCTGCCTTTCCGCATCATGGCTTTATTGCACACTGTTTGGAAAAGGAGCCGATGAAGCAGCAAAGACCGCTTTGTGTGCCCCGGTCCTGCTTTGACTTTTTACACAATTTCCTCTTGTTTCAAAACGCGATCTATAGTAAAATTATTAGTAATCATTCGGGGGTGAACACGAAATGTTTTACCCTTCTTACGGAACGGAGCAATCACCATGGCGACACTGAAAGACATTGCGGCCCTTGCGGGCGTATCTTCGGCCACCGCGTCCCGGGTTCTGAATCAGGACCCCTCCCTCAGCGTTACGGAACAGACCCGTCAGCGGGTATTGGACGCGGCCCGGGAATTGGGGTATCGGACGGTTCAGCAGCGCTATCAGGCGGTCAAAATCCCGGAGAACACCGGCGACCGGGCGCAGCCCGAAAATGCCGAAAAGCGCATCGGCATTGCCCAGATGTTTGAAACCGAACAGCTGCTGGAAGACATTTACTACATGCTGCTGAAAAACCTGCTGGATGAGGCCTGCTTTGAAAAGCGCTGGTCCACGGTGATGCTGTTTCGCAACGAACAGCACCACTTTGTAAAAAACGACGAACTGCCTTTGGACGGCATTGTGGCCATCGGCCGCTTCACCCAGAGTGAGATCGACGATTTTCACGCGCTCACCGACAACATTGTGTTTCTGGACTCCTCTCCCGACGAGGAAAAATATTGCAGCATCGTGCCCAACTACCGTCTGGCGGTCCAGCAGGTTCTCCACTGCTTCTGGGACCACGGCTACCAGAAAGTGGCGTATCTGGGCGGCGTGCGCACCTTTGGCGCCACCAAAAACCTGACGGTGGATCCCCGGTTCTATTATTATAAAAACTCCCTTCTGGAACGGTCGCTGTTCGACCCCGATTTGGTGATCGACTGCGAGATGAATTCCGCCAGCAGCTATACCGCCATGAACGAATACCTGAGGCAGGGCAAACCGGTTCCCGAAGCGATCTTCGCCGCCAGCGACGTGGTGGCGCCCGGCTTGCTGAAAGCCTTGTGGGAACACGGAATCTCCATCCCCGAACAGGTGGGCGTCATCACGTTCAACAACACCAGCCTGTCCCAGTTTTCCGAGCCGCCGCTGTCTTCGGTGGATGTCTTTCTGCGGGAAAACGCAGAGGCCGCCGTCTTCTGCATGGAGCTGCTCTGGCAGAAAAAGACCCACCCCAAACAGATCATCATCTCCTGCCGGCTGGAAGAGCGCGGCAGCGTGCACAACAAATGAACAAAACCCTGCATGCAGAAGAGATTTCTCTTCTGCATTTTTCATAAAATCCAGTAATTCTTTTAGTGAATATTTTACGAAAATTTTTCCTTTGCACTAAAATTTTAAGTAAATATATTGATACCCTTCTGGCTGAATGCTATCTTTTATAATAGAAAGCACAAAAGGCAGGGGAACATTATGAGCATTGAGGTCAGCGAAAACAAAGACGTATTCCTACTCAGCACAAACTCCACCAGCTACGCCTTCGGAGTGGACGATCAGGGGCTGCTCCGTCACTTGTACTGGGGCAGAAAGCTGACATCCGTGGCGGATTTGGAGATGCCGCCGCTTACCGAAGTTTCCACCAACGACCCCGTGTTTGAGATCACCCGGGAGGAATTTCCCGTGCATGGCGGGCTGCGGTACAAAGAGCACTGCCTGAAGGTGATTTTTGCGGACGGCACCCGGGAGCTGGTGTACCAGTACTGCGGATACGATGTGACACAAAGCGAGGAGCAAGAGGAACTGATCCTTCATCTGAAGGACGAACACTATGCCTTCTATGTGGATCTGCACTATGTGCTGCACCCCGCTTACGATTTGATGGAGCGCAGCGCCGTGATCCGCAACGAGATGTCCGACCCCATCCAGGTGGAAGAGCTGTACAGTGCTCAGTTCCATATTCCCTACGAGAACCTGAACTTTTCCAATGTGCACGGCCACTGGGGCGCCGAGGAGCAGCGTTTTACCCAGAAGGTCAGCTACGGAAAGATCGTCATTGAAAACCGGCGGGGCATTTCCGGCCACAACCACAACCCCTACTTCATTCTGGACCGGGACGCATCGGAGACCAGCGGCGAGGTATTCTTCGGGGCGCTGCGCCGGACAGGCAACTTCCGGGGCGTGGTAGAGCAGACTCCTTACGGTGAGACGCTGGTGCAGCTGGGTCTGAACCCCAGCGACTGCCTGATCGAGCTGGCGCCGGGAGAAAATTTTGCGGCGCCCGCCATTCTCTTCGGCTACCCGCACACCGGCTTTGAGACCATGTCGCACAATCTGCACCGCTTTGCCCGCGACCACATTGTGCACAAGGGAAGCCGGCCGGTGCTGTACAACTCCTGGGAAGCCACGGAATTTCACGTGAACAGCCGGGACCAGATCAAGCTGGCGCAAAAGGCCCGGGAGCTGGGCGCGGAGCTGTTCGTTTTGGACGACGGCTGGTTCGGGGAGCGCCACAGCATTCAGAACGGACTGGGCGACTGGTATGTGAACGAGGGAAAATTCCCCAACGGTCTGGAGGAACTGATCAGCGAGGTCAAAGATCTGGGCATGATGTTCGGCATCTGGGTGGAGCCGGAGATGGTCAATCCCAAGGCACAGCTGTATCAGCAGCACCCGGACTGGATCTACCATTACGAGACCCGGACCAGCGACACTTCCCGCGGACAGTACCTTCTGAACGTGACCAAGCCTGAGGTGCAGGAGTTCATCTACAACATGATGGACAATCTGCTCACCCGATACGACATCGACTATGTCAAATGGGACGCCAACCGCCCCATCTCCCAGACCGGACCCCAGCGAGACATCTGGGTTCGGCACATCCAGACTCTGTACACAATTGTGGATGATTTGAAGAAAAAGCACCCCGAGGTGCTCTTCGAGGCCTGCGCCTCCGGCGGCGGCCGCATTGACTACGGCATTCTGGGTATCTTTGACGATTTCTGGACCAGCGACAACACCGACGCTTACGACCGGTTGTACATTCAGGACGCCTACTCCCGCATCTATCCCATCAAAGCCATGCGGGCCTGGGTCACGGACTGCCCCAACTTTTTGTCCAACCGGGTGATCCCGCTCACCTTCCGGTTCCACAGCGCCATGATGGGCTCTCTGGGCATCGGGTGCAACATTCTCAAGTTCACCCCGGAAGAGATGGAATTGTCCAAAGACATGATTCGCCTGTACAAGGAAATCCGCCCCATCATTCAGGAAGGCGATTTCTACCGTTTGGAAAATCCGTCCGCAGACGATTATTTCCTGTATGAATACCGAAAGGATAACGAAGGTCTGCTCTTCGCCTTCCTGCCTCAGAGCAAGGTGGGGCACCGGGGCACCACTGTTCGGCTGCGGGATTTGGACGAACAGGCAATGTACACATTGCACACAAAGGAGGGCGAGATCACAAAGAGCGGAAGCTACCTGATGTACCACGGCCTGGACCTTCACCTGAACGGCGATTATGCCAGCACCATCATCCGGTTTGAATGCAAGCAATAAGGCCAGGGGTTCCCTGGGATGAAACGATTGTTGGAGGGAAAATGTTATGAAACTGTCCGCTGGAAGGAAGTTGTGCTTCGGCGTAGGCGCACTGGGCAAGGACCTGTGCTATGCCATGATCAGCACCTACCTGATGATTTATTTGACCGACACCGTGGGTCTGGCCCCGTTGTTTGTGGGCAACCTGTTTCTGGTAGCCCATGTGTGGGACGCCATCAACGATCCCATGATGGGTTTTGTGGTAGACAACACCCGTACGCGCTGGGGTAAGTTCCGCCCGTGGATCCTCATCGGCACGCTGCTCAACGCAGTGATTCTGGTTCTCCTGTTCTGGGGCCCGGATCTGGAAGGCTTCAGCCTGTACGCTTTCTACTCCGTCATGTACATTCTCTGGGGCATGACCTATACCGTCATGGACATTCCCTACTGGTCCATGCTTCCGTCCATGTCCTCCACCAAGGAAGAGCGTGACACCATGTCCGTCATTCCCCGCATCTTCGCCAGCTCCGCGTGGCTGCTGGTGGGCGCTTTCGGGCTGGCGCTCATCCAGTACCTGGGCAACGGCAACGAGGCCAAGGGCTATGCCTCCTCGTCCATTGTGGTGGCGGTGATTTTCGTGGCTACCATCCTGGTCACCGTGATCTTCTCCCGGGACCGCAGCTGCCTGGACCCCGCCTCGCAGCAGAACGCAAAGCGCACCAGCCTGAAGGAAGCCATCCACGTGATCACCGGCAACGATCAGCTGAAAGTCTACATCGGCGTCGTGCTGGCCTACAACCTGGTGGTTCAGCTGGCCGGCGGCATGGCTCTGTACTATTTCAAGTATGTGACACAGAACGAGGGCTTGTTCCCCTATTTCACCACCGCCGCCTCCGTCGCCGAGATGGGTGCACTGTTCCTGTTCCCTGTCCTGTCCCGCTTTATGTCCAAAAAGGCAGTGTTCGCCCTGGCCAGCTTCACCCCGGCCATCGGCCTGATCTCGCTGCTGGTTGCCGGCGCCGTAATCCCTTCCAACATCCCGGTAATCATCATTTGCGGCCTGTTCTATAAGTTCGGTTCCGGCCTGACGCTGGGCGCCACCACTGTGATGCTGGCCGACGTCATCGATTATGGCGAGGTGAAACTGGGCACCCGTAACGAAAGCATCGTGGCCTCGTTCCAGATGCTGCTGGTCAAAACGGCTTCCGCCGTGGCCGGCTGGCTCATCGGCGTGGGCCTGACCATCTCGGGTTATGTGGAGAACGTTGCCCAGACCGGGACCACCATCCTGGGCATGCGCATCCTGATGGGTGTCGTTCCTTCGATCATCACCGTACTGGCGTTTGTGATCTACGTCCGCGGCTACAAGCTGGAGGGCAGCTTCCTGGAGAACATTAACGCACAGCTGAAAGCCAGCCGGCAAAACAATAATTCCGTCCCGACGGGCAACGGAACCCCCTTTTGCGGCAGGGGGTTCCGTTTTTTTGCAGATATACCCACGCCAAAGCTGTCCCGCGCATCCTGTGCCGCTTGCTTTGATTCTCCGGCATCGGCTTCCGGTGCCAGCCTTGGTATAATTACGAAGAAAACAGAAGGTTAACCGGGTATGCAGACACATTATCCAATCAAAGTACATGTTATAAATTTCTAAAATTCTTGATTATAAAGCAAAAAGCCGCAGAAATCCCTGCGGCTTTTCATCGGTTTTGTGACATATCTTAATCTTTTCAGAAAAGCGAGTGACTCTCCAGACAAGGAAACGGCGCTTCTGTTCCAACAGCTGCTGCCAAGTGATAGCGTGTCTCCATTCTCAGAACGCGAGGCTGACTGCGATCAGAAACATCGCATAGTAGTAGGTCAAAAGATTGGCGACGTGCACGGCCGGATTCTTTGACGCGTAAAAATACAGGAACAGGATCAGCAGGTCGGAAATCCAAAACAGCGCCGCCCCTGCCAGCACCAGAAAGCACCAGGGCTGGGCCATGCCAAAGGCCAGCTGCAGTCCCTTGCCCAGCAGTGCCGAGACAAAGGCCGCGTAAAGCACCACCCAGGGGCGCAGCCGCCCGGTCTGCATTCCCGGCATGCCGGACAGTACCACCGCGCTGCCGGCCCCCAGCACCGCGGCCAGCGGCACCGGCCAGCCCATGGGCTGCAGCCGGCACAGGCCCCACACAAACAGCGTGTGTCCGGCCAGAAAGGCCCCCAGTCCGGCCAAAAACAGGCCCGGACGGCGCAGGTTGTTGTAGAGTGCCAGCACCACATCTCCCACCACACAGCACAGCAGCGCCGGCAGTAATCGCCAAAAAGCTTCGGGACGGCTGCCCAGAGCAGCGCACACCGCCGCCACGATTACAAAGCAGAGGCTGCACAGTGTCTTTTCGGGCAGATAGCCCCGACCCGGCAAGCGCAGCCGCCGCATCAGCAGCCACAGGGCGGCGGTGTAGGCCACTCCCATTCCGACAATGTACAGTATGCTCATAGGCCGCGCCTCCTTGGCATTGCTTCACTTTCAGTATAGGCAAAAAGCGCCTGACCGTCAATTTGTGCCCTGCCCAAAAATCCAGCAGAGCCTTTGGATACCCTGCGAAGCTTCGGTTTCAGGCTCTGCCGAGTAGGGTTGCTGTGCCAGAACCCCACTGCCCACAAACAATAAAAAAGATGTTTTGAGAAAATCGGGTGGTTTTAGGTCTGGCACGTCAACAGTTTCATTATTGGAAAGAATTGTTTCCATTCTGGTCAGCGGTTCACGAAAGGAGCTGTGAAAATTCAGTATGGTTGTAATGCTTGCAATAATAAATGTGACGGACCTTGAATGTCAATACCAATATTGATTATGATTGTGTGAAAAAAGTTTGGTCCCCATTGCAGCCTATCCAGTTTTAGTGAATTTTTTTGATTATGCACATCCGAATACAATTCATTTTCTTTAAAAAAGCAAAAAACAACGCGCCAAAAAGGCGCGTTGTTTTTTGTTGATCGCTTTCTTTCTCGCTGAGGAGAGCACAAGATTTTTTCGGATCGGTCATAGGATGAAGCTCTTTTTCAGCAACTCCTGTGCGCTCTCTTCGTTTGGGTCGTTGGTGCCCAGCTCGCCGCGGAAGGCGCGGGCGAGGATGGATTTTTTGATGAGGTCGATCTGCTCCAGCACCCCTTCGGCGGCTTCCTTGGCCTGCTGTTCTTTGGCGAGGAGGTCGTCTAGGATGCGGACAATTTCGGTTTGTTCAGGAAAAGAAGGCAAGTTGATTAATATTGCCCCCAATTCTTTGGAATTAATATTATTGATTCCAGCGGATGATTTTGCCTTTTTGAACATTTGCATCCTTGCATCAGTAGAATTTAAATACATAACTAAATAATTTGGAACTACCGACTCTAATGGCTGAATCCGTATTAAAAAAGAGGCATAAGCGTATTCTCTGTCTAATTGTGGTACAAGAACGCTTTTTCCAACCAATTCTCTACTACCGTTCGAGCGAACAATTAAAATGTCATTCTCATGAATTTGATTTTCGTCAGAAATATCCTTATGAGATAGAAATTTGAGATCCTCAAAGCTTAAGCCATCATCTGTGATATTGGGTATTCTAAAAACAGGCATTCCTTTATAAGAATAATCGCTTTTTTCAGATGTTCCGTATTTGAAGCCTATGACAATTTTAGATAGTGTTGTATTATCCCAACTCTCCATCCTCACGCCGTGTTCTTTTCTCCACTGGGCGGTGAGTTCGCCGGTGAAGGCTTTGTGAAGGATGGCCGCTTTGCGGGTTTCAAAGCTATCCAATGTATCCTGCGCCTTTTGTTTTGCCTCGTCCAGTTTGGCAAACAGGTTTTCAATGCGGTCAACAATGCGCTGTTGTTGTTTGATTGGCGGAACCGGGACTGGAAAGTCTTGTAGATTTCCTAAGCGAATGTATGGTATGGCTGTTCCAAACATTTTATCTTTGTTAAAATCAAACCATTTATACTTAAACCAGTAGAAGACGTAATCAGTATTGATTGGCTCTATTATTTCTACCACATAGGTTCGCTGATATGCTTCAAACTTACCGTTGTAGCAACTTATATTGTTAATATCACCATTTCCTGCAAGCAGAATAGCATTACAGTCAAATGAATACCCATGACAACGAATTGGCTCTGCAGCGCATGTGAAAAAAGGATACTCGCCATCTACACTACCGTAATTGGCATCTTTTTTACCCGTTTGGATTTTAGACATTGATTTAAGATATGTCCAGCACCAATTCCCCGGCACCTTGTACGGCTGCTCGCTCTCCGGCACCAGGGCCGCCTGCAGGCGCTCCTCCGGCGTCAGGGTTTCCTTTTTCTTTCCTCTCGCCATCAGTCCCGCACCTCCAGCGCACGCAGCTCCTTCACCACGCTCATGAGCAGGTCCACGGCTTCTTCCAGATTGGCAGCGGCCTCCTCGGCGCTCTGGGCCGGGTCGGGCAAATCGTTGTAGTCCAGCACCGAGTCGTCCCGAATGAGGCCCAGGTCCAGGCTGTTGCCCTTTTCCGCGATCTGCTCCCGGGTAAAGACGCTCCACCGCTCGTCCTGCACGGCATGGCGGTCCTCGGCCTCGAACGCCTTTTCAAAGTCCGCAAAATGCTCGGTTTTCAGCGGGGTGGTCTTACCAAAGCTGGGCATATTGGTGCGCAGGTCGTAGAACCAGACCTCTTTGGTGTTGCCCTTATCGCTTTTGCCCCGGGTGAAAAACAGCACGTTGGTTTTGACGCCCTGAGCGTAGAAAATGCCGGTGGGCAGGCGCAGAATGGTGTGCAGATCACACTTATCCATCAGGTCGCAGCGGATTTTTTCGCCGTCGCCGTCCGCAAAGAGCACGTTGTCCGGCAGCACCACGGCGGCCCGGGCCTTGCCATTGGCTTTCAGACTGCGGTAGATGTGCTGGAGAAAGTTCAGCTGCTTGTTGCTGGTGGGGAAAGTGAAGTCATCCCGGGTGGCGCGCTCGCCGCCCTTCTTGGTACCGAAGGGCGGATTGGTGAGCACCAGATCAAAGTCGTGGAGGGCCTTGCCCTGATTGGACAGGGTATCGGCCAGCAGAATCGGCCCGTCGATGTCGTGGAGCATGGCGTTCATCAGGGCCAGGCGGTGGGTGTCATGGACCAGCTCGCAGCCAGTGAATGCCTCTTCCCGCTCGAATTTGGCCAGATCCGCATCCAGATCATAAAAATCGTCGGTGTGCTCCTTCACATACCGATGGGCGGCGATCATAAAACCGAAGGTGCCGCAGGCGGGGTCGTTGCACCGTTCGCCGGGCTGAGGCTTCATGAGCCGGGTCATCACGTCGATGAGGACACGCGGCGTAAAATACTGGCCCGCGCCGGACTTTTTCTCGCTGGCGTTTTTCTCCAGCAGTCCTTCGTACAGGTTGCCCAGCCCCTCTTCCCGGGCGGAGTACCAATCCAGGCCGTCGATGGTGGTGATGATTTTTTCCAGGTTCTTGGGCTCGTCAATGTTGGTGGCGGAGCCCTGATAGATTTCCCGTACCCGGCCGGTGCAGTTTTCGCCCAGGTGGGTCAGCAGCTCTTTGTAGAACTTCTTGAGCTCGATGCCGCTTTTGGCGGTGAGCTGGTCCCAGCGGCAAGCGGCGGGGATCTGGCTTTCCACGCCGGTCTCCTTGGCCATTTTCAAAAACAGAATGTACGTCAGTTCGGTGACGTACTGATGATAGGTGATGCCGTCATCCCGCAGTACATTGCAGAGATTCCAGAGCTTGGACACGATTTCCTGTGTGGTCATGCGCTTCTCCCTCCATCATCATACAGGTACTCGTTGAGCTCCAGCACGATGCTTTCTAACTTGTTTTGAAAAATTCGGTCGATCTTCTTAAATCCGCCCTCGTTTCGGAACCGGGTGTCCTCATCAAACACGCTCACATTGAGCACTGATTCTTCCAGCAGATATTTTTCCATGCGGCCGATCCACTTTTGCTCGATGGCCGTAAATTTGTGGGCCTTTTTCAGCTTGTCCACCGCCCGGCGGATACGGGCTTCGTGGCTGATGAGCATGGAGCCGATGGCATAACGGCGAATCAGACTGATGATGTCCGCTGCCATCTCCTCGTTGGTCAACTCCGAAACGGCAGTATTCAGCTGCTGAGTGGTGAACCCTTCCCGGTCCAGCGTCAGGCGCAAGTCCTTGAGGCTGGCCCGGGTCAACTCTTTCGGCCGGGTACAGACGATGTTCAGTGCCGCAATTGCGTTGATGTTGGCTTTGACATAGTCCGCAAAAGCGTCCAGATAGTCCTCCGGACGGCTGCCGGTACCATAGCCGCGGGTGTGGCTGACCAGCTCATCCGGTGCGTCGGAAATGACCACCGAGCGGCCTCCATTGGCACGGTTCTCCGCCAACAGCTTAAACAGATCCCGATGCGCCAAAAGGCGGTTGCGCGCCTGCTGCATCGGCTCCTTCTCCAGCTGCTGAATAAACTGAGTAGGGTCCATGCCGCCAGTCATGCTGACGAAATGTTCCAGGGTCTTACTGTCCAGCTTCCGCTTTTTCCGCTGGAGCTTGGCGATGATCTGGTCGATCTGGTACTCGATCTGCTTTTCGTCTTCCAGCACCTCGAGGCCGTCCAGCAGCTGTTCAAAGGAAGCGGACGGATTGGCCACCACCGGTTTCATGGTATTGACCGGTTCCAGCGATTCATATACGCCGACCGGGTCATAGATTTCAAAGTGGGTTTTATGGATCTTGGGACACAGGCGAGTGGCACGGCCCAGCATCTGTTCAAACAGAATGCGGGATTTCACACGGCGCAAAAACACCAGATTGGTAATCTGCGGCACGTCGATACCGGTCGTCAGCAGATCTACAGTGACGGCGATGCTGGGATAGCGCTCGTTCTTGAAGCGCTTAATGGCTTCCTGTACCTTTTTGGGATTGCCGCCGCCAACACTGCCGGTGATCTTCATGATCGCATCATTGTCCACGCCGTATTCCGCGTAGATATTCTTGAGGATATCCACGATCATGTCGGCGTGCTGATCGTCCACGGCATAAATGAGGGTTTTGCCCTGCTCTTCCGGGTTTTCAGGGTCGATGTCTTTGGCGATCTCCGCCAACACGGTCTCGTTGAAGGAGCGGGTGATCACCTTGCGGTTGAACTGCTCCACGTCGAAGTTCAGTTCGTCGTTCAGCAGCTCACTGTTGGTGATTTCACCGGTCACCGGGTCATAGACGGTGACGGTGTCACCGGACTGATAATGGATTCCCTCATCCCGCAATTTGGTGTGAAGATCGTGGGGCGCATCGTGGTCTACCAGATAGCCCTCGATGACCGCTTCCCGGTAAGTGTATTTGAAGACCGGCTGACCGAAAATTTCGGTGGTTTGGAGAGCGGGAGTGGCAGTCAGCGCAATTTTCGCGGCGTCAAAATACTCAATCACGCTGCGGTATTTGCTCTGATAGTCCCGCTGGTCCCGATAGAGAAGTTCGGCGTCTCCGATTTCCTTATCCAAAAGGTAGCCCCGGTGCGCCTCGTCGATGATGATTAAGTCATAGTCGTTGACCGCCGGCATGGTTTCCCCATCATTGTAAAGGATGCGCTTGACCATTCCCTGAACGGTAGCCACCTGGATCCGGGTCTCCCGCTCAATCTCTTTATCTTCCAGCCCTTTGATGTTGTAGATATCCGCCAGGGGCATCAAATCCTCCAGCTTGACCTCTTTGAAAACATCAAGCGCCTGCTCACCCAGAGCAGTCCGATCCACCAGGAAAAGAATGCGTTTGAAGCGGCCTGTTTTCAAGAAACGATAGATCATCCCCAGCACGGTCCGGGTCTTGCCGGTTCCGGTGGCCATGGCCAGCAGAGCAGCATTTTTTCCCTCTATGATTGCTTGCTCTGCTGCCTGGATTGCGCGCAACTGGTAATCCCGCAGGTTCAGGCCGTCTTTATCCCGCAGTAAATCGAAGGGCATCTGCTTCAGCGCCTGATTGCCGGCTTCGTTGTCCTTTCCCAAAAGCTCCAAAAGATTTTCCGGACTCATCCAGCCTCGCAGCGCTTTGGGCACATTGGAAGGGGTCCGGAGATCCAAGAACCAGATGCCGGATTTTGTTTTATACTGTTCCAGATATGGTCTGCCATTGGTCGCAAAAGTGAACGGCACTTTATAGTTGCCCCAAGTCCCGATTTGATACTGTGCATCTGCCGAGCGAATATTGCGCGGATAATCCTTTCCCTGAAAATCAATTACAGAGGGAATATCCTTGTGCGCCGCCTTTGCCTCAATAATGCCGACCAATTGCAGCCCAATAAAGAGAGCGTAGTCAGCACGGCCATGATTCCCCACAGTGGAATCTGTTGGCCACTCTGCGATAGCAATATTTCGGCCTTTAGCGGGGCGAGTGCCGTTAGAGAAGCACAGATTTTCCGTATCAGCCTCCCAGCCCACTTGACGGAGTTGCTGATCAATGATGTAGCGTGTTTCTGCTTCCGTCCTTTGCCGCTGACTGGCAGCTCTGGCTGCCTGCTGGCGGCGGCTGTCTTTCGGAATCGACTCTGCCTGCGCGGCTTTCGTTTCGGCCTGCTGCGCCAAACGGATTTCGGTCTCCGCCTCTGACGTTCGGTCCGCACTCCTTACCTGCTGCGGAGAAGGCATTACAAATGTACGGGGCTGGTAATTCCAATCGCCGTAGGTTTGCATAAACCACTCACACAGGCTGTGCGCCATGGGCAGCAGAGCCCTTGCATCCGTGACCGAAGCGTAGTTCTCATGAACCGCCTTATTTCGAGCTTTCCGAAGCGCATGCAAAATTTCCACCAGGTCCTGTGTCAACAGGCCCTCGCGGTAGAGCGTATCAATTCGCTTCACCGCCGTATTGTCATCTGGAAGCGAAATGCGGTCATAAGTAAACATCAGGTTTACAATGGTTTCTCCAATCATTCCCAGTTTCATCAGGCTGGAGTTTGCATCGCTGGCGCAATATTCTTCCGCCAATCTGCCAAAGTTAAACAGAACCGGAAATTCATTTTCCAAAAACGCAAAGTTACTCGTTGTCATCGTGCACCACCTTCGCAATTTTCTGTGCTTAGGAAGAGTCTTTTTTCCATTATGACACAATGCACGGATGACATCAACGATTGTTTTCTGACAACACCTTAGGGACATTTATCATCTTCGCGCGGCAAAGGCTCACCTTTCGATCGATAAGGGGTAAAATTGGGGTAAGAGGGGCAGAAAACACAAGTTTGAGAAAAAGAAAAACAGCGATGAATCTTTCGATTCATCGCTGTTTTTAAGTGGCTGCGGAGGCTGGATTTGAACCAACGACCTTCGGGTTATGAGTGCGGCTTCGCGGTTTTCACCTGTTTTTTTCTGTGGTATACAGGATTTTTGCACGCCTCAGTTCCCGGAATTTTGCATCCATTCTTTTGCGTTGCATCAATCACCAGAAGAAAAGGGGTAACATTGGGGTAAAGCCTGTTTTGTGCCCCACTCATCACATTCGCATTCCCGATTTGATTCAAGGCATTCAATCATTTCGGCATATTCCTCGGGCGTAAACGCAACTCCTTCGTCCAGTGTTTCAAGCAATGCCATCACACTTGCAATTGAGTTTTCCTCTTTTGAATCATATTCGTATAATTCTGCGAACCATATAACATTCACCCATGCTACCAGCTCCGACAATGACACTGTTTTTGCAAGATACTGTTTCATGGCATACACTACATCGGCGGCAGATACTTTTTCGGATGTTACATCGGCAACGTTGTACAAATCCTCGCCCAACACGCTTTTCAGCTGCTGCAAAGAAATAGCAAAGCGTTTGTATTTTTTCAAAGTGGTTTTCATCATTGCTCTTCAGCCTCATTACATCTTTTCGGCTTTTATATGAACACCGGTTTCTACAGCTTTTTCAAAAAGGTCCGCCATAAGATCAAAAACCTGTGCCGTTTCCTCATAATCAAACGCCTTGTCTTTATAGAGCGTCAAATCATCAAGATATTCTTTCGGATCGAGTTCCGCCACAGTTCCATCGTCGGCAAAGATCCCTTCCTTTTGTTGATAATCTCTTGTAAATTCATTTCATCCCATGCCATCTAGTGCGGGCGCGCCATAAATATCTTCAAGGTATCCCTCTCCAATAAGGAAAACTTCCATATTTGCAAGTGACAGTACGATTTGGGTCTCACCTTCATAACCCTCTGGATCAACGCAGATCATCTTGCACTTTTCAAATATATATTTGGGGGAAGAAATGCTATTTCTTAATCACTTTAATCGCCTTGTTGACAATGTCAGCAACTTTTTTCGTTGAATGAGAAATACTTTCAAAATTGTTGAGATGAGTATGATAGGTGGACAGAACACGGCCGCTCTCGAAAATTCCTTTGCAGATCCAGAACGTTTTGTAGGCGCTGTCCACCACTGTAGATTCTAAACGGGTCTTGCTACTCGTGGATTTCAATGGGTAGTCCATCGGGATCGGTAAAAAATGTCATCTTTTTTCCCGTGAAGGTATCCAGTCGTACCGGCTCACATTCAATTTCACGCTGTTTAAGCTCTTTGACCATATTATCCACCGACTCCACTGTGAATGCCAGATGACGCAAGCCACATGCTTCCGGTCGGCTCACCCGTTCAGGGGGATTCTTCACCGCGAAAATCTCAAGCTCTGTTGTGGCATTAATCCTTAAATCTAGTTTCCAATCACCGCGTTCAGCACGGTAATTCTCCCTGATAATCGGGAAACCAAGTTTTGTTACATAAAACTTTTTTGCTGTGTGAATATCTGAAACAATAATCGCTATATGATGGATGATGTTAAACACAGTAAAACCTCTTTCGATTATATCTCCATAATGTGTTATAAAGTCGAATAAACTCGCAGCACACGCCGTCTATTCTCACTGCTTTCCAGAAGTCCAGAACGACTGTTCTATTCTACAATTTCTACCGCACAAGTTGAGATACCACAAGTTCGATCTATGCGGCATATTAAGCCATAACCGCTTTTCACTACCTTCTCACTGAAAAGTATTCGACACATTTTTAATACAGTGAATTTTTAGACGTGGGGCAATTTTGTTTAGCTACATGAGGCTATTATACTCCGGTGGTTATAATAGAACAAATCATGAGACAGGGTCCTTGGCTAAGCAGGGGCTTGAGCAAATCGTAGAAGGGCATTCGTACTGGTGTGCCTCTCCAGAGTCTTTGAAAAATCTGCACTGGACGTCATTCACCCCATCTCAAATAAACAGGCATCTAACACACCAAATCAGTCCTTTCGCATGAGAAAGTCACTCTTGTGATCTTTCTGATAGTCTCAATACTTAAAACAAGCGAAAACTTTTTGCTCTCCGTGGCTTTGCGAGAAATTCGTTTCGCCAAAACATACTAACTGTAAGCCGGTTGCTGGCATGCCAGCAACCGGCTTTTGTCGTCAAAATTATGGTTTCATTAGCTGCTTACAGAAAAATTGATGCTTCCTCGTTTCTTATGCTTTTCCTTGATAACCATACAATTCTTTTGCCTTTTCCAAAGAAACCTTTTTACGGCGGATATCACGCTCAATCTCTGCCACCGGGCGCTCCAACGGATTGCCGTAACCGGCGCCACCGCCCACTGCCACGAGCATTTTATCGCCGCGGTTGAGCACACGGCTGCCCTTGGACGGCAGATTTTCCTTGGTTCCGTCCGGATGATACAATTTAATATAGGCAGTGGAACCGTCCAGGCCGCCCGCCACGCCTTTGGCAGGATACTTAAAGCGGTCTGAATACACGGTCATATTGACATTGTCTTCCAGAATTTCGTATTCGCGATAGGCGCCCAGGCCTCCGCGATGCCGGCCCGCGCCGCCGCTGTCGCAGCGTAGCTCATACCGTGTCACCCGGAAGTATTTCTGCTCGATTTCCAGGCTTTCCACCGGGGAGTTGGTGCAGTTGCCCAGGGGGTCATCCAGTTGATCCGCGCCATCGTTGCGAATGCTGGCGCCATACCCGCCTCCCAACTGATCGCTGATGGCCACGAAGCCTTTCTTTTCGTCACCGGACCACTGAAGGTTGACTTCGGTTCGCTGGTCGTAACCCTGAGCCGGCACACGCTCGGGAAGGACTTTTTCAAACGCTTTCAACACCGCCTGGAACACGCGCATAATGATGACGTTTCGCCCTTCTACCGGCGCGAATTCCTTCGGGTTGAGCAAGCACCCCTTGGGCGCATAAATGTGCACCGGGCGATAAGAACCATCGTTGATGGGGAAAGACGGATCGGTCATGATCATCTTCAATACCGTGTAGGTGGCCGAGACCGTGGACGAAAACGGACAGTTGATGGCTGTGGTCACCTGCGGGCAGGTGCCGGTGAAGTCCACATAGACCTCGCTTCCCTCTACAGTGACTTTCACCTTGATCACCAGCGCCTCGTCGTGAACACCGTCATCGTCCGCCATGCATTCGCCGTAATACACACCGTCCGGAATCTCTTCCAACGCGGCACGCATGACCTTTTCCGCATAATCGAGAAACTCCTCGCAGATCTCCATAAACGTGTCGTACCCGTAACGATCTATGAGGGCATGCACTCTCCGGCGACCGGTTTCATTTGCCACAAGCTGTGCATTGATGTCGCCGATGGTATCTCTGGGAATTCGCAAATTGGAACGCAACACCTGCTCCAAAATTCCCCCGTTCCAGTCATGGCTGACCGAAAAGACCATTGGGCAAAAGCGGAATCGCTCTTCAAAAATGTCTTTCGCGTGGAGATTGAAGCCTGCCGAATGTCCCAAGTCCGCATGATGGCCGGTGGTGCCAGCAAAGGCGACCAATTTTCCATTGTGAACAATGGGAGAAAAGATGTAGATGTCCGACTGGTGCTGTCCACCGCTGTAGGGATCGTTGAGTATGATGGCATTGTCCTCTGTGAGGTTTGTCACATCCACTTTGCTCAGCGCCCCGGTGAGCGCACGGCTGACTGAGTTCATATGCAGCGGCTGGTCCTGCGGCTGCGCCAGGATACGCCCCTTTGCGTCCGCCAAGAAGGTGGAGCAGTCCGCAGCCTCACGAATCACCACGGAATAGGCGCTGCGCAGGAAATCCGCGCTCATCTCACGTGCGACCGACATCAAATTGTTGGTGAGAATATTGAACAACGCAACGTCCTTTGCCATGTTAGTTTTCCTCCTTTTCCAAAATGATGCTTCCATTGTGCTGCAATTTTGCAATCCAGCCCAAGGGTACCACACACGTGGAAGTTTCATCTTCGATTACAGCCGGTCCGCTGAGCACCGAATCCACCGGAAGTCCATTCCAAGTGTAAAAATGGCAATCACGCCACTGGCCGCCCATCAACACTTTCTGAACGCTGCTTCCCGACTGTCCAGGAATGGGTTCGTACTTCATCCCGCTGAGCAAATCGTTGTTTTGCGGAACGGTGCATTTCAAACGATAGTTGACGATTTCCACCAGATTCTGCGGCGAGTTGAATCCATACCGTTTGTGGTGTGTCTCGTGGAAAACCTGCGTGATCTCTTCGCTGTCGGTGGGAATATGATCGAAGTCCATCTGAAGCTCAAACGCCTGTCCCTGATAGCGCGCATCCACTGCGTACTGGAATTTCAGGCTCTCCTTGCGGAACCCGTAATTGCACATATCCTCTTCGGCTTTTTCACGCATCTTGCCAAACTGGGAGGCCAAATCCTCCGCGCTGGTTTCCACGCACAGAGACACTTTTGTCTGCACATAGTCGCGGATGATGTCCGCCACCAGCAGGCCGAACGAGGAGAGCAGTCCCGCGTAGCGCGGCACCAGCACCCGTTTCATGCCCAGCTCATCGGCGATGGTCGCCGCCATCAACGCACCGGCTCCGCCAAATGCCACCATGGTGTAATTGCGGGCGTCGTAACCGCGCTCGGTGGATGCCAGGCGCACCGCCTGCATGGTATTCGCCTCCATCACGCGGCAGATGGCCTCTGCCATCTCATCCGATGTGACGTTCATTTTCTGTGCGATTTCGCCGATGACCTTTTTGCTCAGTTCCGGATCCAACTTGTAGTTGCCGCCTGCAAAGTGGTCGGGGCGCAGCAGGCCGCGATAGGCCAACGCATCCGAAAGAGTCGGTTTTGTGCCGCCGCGGCAATAGCACGCGGGGCCGGGGTCCGCACCGGCGCTCTGCGGTCCCACCTGAAGCATTCCGCCGCTGTCAATCCAGGCAATGGAACCGCCACCGGCGCCCACTGTCACAATGTCGAGCATCGGAACTGCTATGGCGTTTCCATCAATTTTGTTGGTGGTGGACACCAGGGGATTGCCCTTGTTGATGAGGCAGACGTCGGCGCTTGTTCCGCCGATATCCAGCGTAATAATATCCTCAATTCCAACCTGTTTGGACATAAACACTGCGCCGGTGACGCCGGCAGCAGGGCCGGAAAGCAGTGTGCGCGCCACTTCTTTTCGGAGAGCATCCATGGGGATCACTCCGCCATTGGACTGCGTAATGAAGATCTCTCCCTTGAAATCGCGCTCCTGCAACTGCCGGTACAGGCTTTCGATGTAACGAACCATGACGGGCGCGATGTAAGCCGTGATGGCCACGGTGCTTGTGCGCTCATATTCGCGGAACTGGGGCAGAATTTCATAAGAGGCCGTCACGATGCCGTCCGGAATCTCCTCTTCCAGAATTTTCTTTGCCAACATTTCGTGCTGTGCGTTCGCATAGCTGTGCAAAAAGCAAATGCCGATCGACTTTACGCCCTGCTCCCTCAATTGGCCGGCGATGGTCCGCAGCTCTGCTTCTTCCAGGGGGATCAGCACTTGTCCATCCGCGTTCATTCTTTCGTGTACGGCGTACACCAGGTTTCTCGGCACCACCGGTTCGGGCCGCTGGTAAAACAGATCGTAGATATTGGTTTTATCGCCCCGGAGAATCTCAAGCGTATCCGAGAAACCTTCGGTCACCAGCAGAGCCGTGGGCACGCCTTTGCGCTCCAGTACCGCGTTCGTCGCCACGGTAGAACCGTGCAGCATCTCTGACATATTGGACCAATCTTTTAAAAGTTTGTCCGCCCCTTCAATCACCGCTTCTTCCGGTCGTGAAGGCGTGGAGGCCACCTTCAATGTCTTCAGTTGCGTTTTTCCGTTTTCTTCCTGAAACAAAATAATATCAGTAAATGTTCCGCCGATCTCTGCGGCAAATTTGTTTTTTACACTCATTTTTTGCGCTCCTCCTGTAAAATCATCATACATGCGCTCTTCCCATTGGGAATTTTGCGAATGTGCGGCAGCCCGCAATGACACTGCTCATACATTTTCCTTCCCGTTCTCACATGCCTGCGCGCCCAAGAGGCGCGCAGGCTCTCTTTTCTTTAGTACGGACAGCCACAAACCAGCAATACAGAAGAATAATGATATCTGTTTTCACCCGTGCGGATCGCCGCTTTGCACTCCGCGGTCATTTCCAGCATTTTGGCGTGGGGAATGCATTCAATGGGAATCTGGCGCGCCGCGAACAGTTTTTCGTACTCCGCAAACAGATCCGGTGAATACTGTTTCATCTCATTGGCCATGTATACTTTCTCGATGATGCATTCTTCCAAAATTCCTTCCACCACGGGCACCAGAGGAGGAATTCCCAGCGTAAACGCCAGGTCAATGCGCTCGGCGTTCTGGGGCAGTGGCATTGCGGCATCGGACACAAGCATGGTGTCCAAATGCGTCATTTTGGACAGCGCACAGTTGACCTGCGGATTCAAAATACCATTTTTCAGCATAATAAAACTCCTTTCTCAATACGGACAACCGCTTACAAGGATGACCGAAGAATAATGATAATGGAATTCACCCGTCCGGATTGCCACCGACACTTTATCGGCCAGTTTGCAGAATTCGGTGTGGGGGATGCACTCCACAGGAATGTCTTCCTTAGCAAAGATTTCGCTGTAAATGGCAAACAGCTCGGGAGAATACTCCTTCATCTCATTTGCCATACAGGCTTTCTCCACGATGCATTCCTTCAAGATCCCTTTCACCACAGAGGTGATCTCGGGAATTCCCGGCGTATAGGCGAGATCCACACGGTTCAAATAAGCCGGTAATTCCATGGCCGCATCGCTGATCATCACGCTGTCCTGGTGAGCCAGGCAGGAAAGATGATAATTGATTTGTGGATTGATGATGCCCGTTTTAAACATTTTCATTACTCCTCTCGTTTTTTATCTCCGACCCGGATAATTCATTTTCGCACGGCCGATGCGTCCTTCAGCTGACCGGCGCGTGCAATCGCCTCGTGTGCAACCCGAAGAGCTTTTCGCGCACATCTCCGTTTGGATTTTCTCCTGTGCACCCGCAAGCGGCCCGGCAGTGCATCCGCCGATTTTCCCTCCCTTGCGGACGGCGCTCTCGAAACAGGCCCGCGAACCCCTTTTTATTGCAAAGACGCCAACCGACGGTAAACCGATTGCAACGCAAAATACGCCTCGTCGAAAATCGGTTTCAGTTTCTCGTATTGTCTTTGGGCCTCGGGCTGAGGCGACAGCGCCTCCTGTGCCTGCACAAAATGTTCAACGCTCTCAAAATTTTTCAGCGCACCAACGCCGACGCCGGCCGTCACTGCCGCGCCAATGGACGTCGCTTCCTCCAGATAATTCATCCGCATCGTGTTGCATCCCAGAACGTCCGTGAGAATTTGCGCCACGATTTTCCCCTTTGCAAGGCCGCCAATCAGATGGATGTTTTCAATGTCGGCGTGCTGGCGGAACACCTTGAAGATAATTTCCAGATTCATGGCAATGCCCTCCACGGTCGCCCGCAGCAGGTCTTTGCGCTGATGTTCCATTTTCAAGCCGATGAAGGCAGCGCGTGCTTCCGGAGACCAGCGTGGACTGCGCTCGCCCAGCAGATAGGGCAGATACAAAAGCCCACCGGCACCGCACGACGACATCTCGATTTCACGATCCATGGCCTCATAGACATCTCCGCCCGTCTGACAGACTGCCTCGATCAAATCTTTGCAAAGGTTGTTTTTCATGAAAGAAAGCGAATTGCCCGCCGCCTGCATGGTGCCGGTCGGGGCAAAATAGCCCGGTACAATGTGCGCCCAATTAAAGGTGCGCATCTGCGGATCGTACACCGGCTGGTGGGAAGAATAGGCAATCCAGGAGGAAGATCCCAGATAAGCATACGCGCTGTTTTCTTTGACGGAGCCCGCGCCCACTGCGGCGCAAACTCCGTCGCCACCACCAAGGATGACCGGCGTACCGGCCAACAGCCCGCATTGGGCGGCGGCGCGTTCCGTCACTCTGCCCGCAATGTGCGTAGACGGAAAGACTTCGGGGAAAAATTTTTCATCTACACCGGCAAGACGAAGAATGTCCGTCGACCAGCACATTCTGTTCAGATCAAAGGCATTGGTGCCGGACGCATCCGAATAATCCGTGGCAAGTTCGCCTGTGAGCTGATAGACGACATAGTCTTTTGGATTGAGGCATTTTCCCAACTTGGAAAAGACATCGGGCTCGTGATCTTTCACCCACATCAATTTTTCTAGGCTGTAAGAAGCGCTGATGCGATGCCCTGTAATCCGGTAAAACTCCTGTTGGGAAATGTCTTTTTCCAGATTTTGCGCCTGCTGTACCGCTCTCTGATCCGCCCAGATGATGCCGTCTCTCAGCAGCTCTCCGCGTTTGCCCAGGCAAACGCATCCCATCATCTGGCCGCTGAAGGCAACCGCGGCGATGTCGCCCGCAGGAACCTGCTCCAAAAGGCGACGACTGGTTTCGCATACGGCCTTCCACCAATTCCGGGGATCCTGTTCTGCCCAAGTGCTGTTGAAATAGCGCGTAGGATAGGGATACACCGTATGCGCAACCAATGTGCCATCTACCGAAAACAGTGTTGCCTTGTTTCCAGTGGTTCCTAAATCGTGCGCCATCAAATATACCGCCATAGACATCTTTCCTTTATATATTTTCAAAGGGTGCGATGATTGTCTCGATCTCCGCGAACATTTCCTCCGTCAAGTCCCAGGTCAGACAATGGAGATTTTCCGTCAGCTCTTCTGGCGTACCAGCTCCGGCAATGATGGAAGTAACCTCTGGTTTCTGACGCAGCCAGTTCAGGGAGATTTCGTTCAGCGGATGGCCGATCTTTTTGGCCAAATCATTCAGGCTGCATGCCGCTTTGTAATAACGTTCAAACAGCGGCGGCGAAAATTTCGGGTTTTGATTGCGAATGTCCCTGTCCGAAAAATTCAAATCCTTTTTGAATTTGCCGCTCAAAAGGCCCTGGAACATGGGGCTGTAAGGCATGAACGCCTGGCCGTGGGCTTTCACATGCGGCAACACTTCCTTTTCCGTCTTATATTCCAACGGAATATGGTGGTAGCTGTCCGTATTGCGCTCCAGCATATTGTAGAGCGACTGCTGAGAATGAATCTCCATCAGCGATTCAAAATGCTCGGCGTCCTTCTGTGAAAAGTTGGTCAGGCCCACATAGCGGATCTTTCCGGCTGCCTGCAGTTGTTTCAGCACCTCGACCGTTTCCTCGATCGGCGTATTGTGGTCGGGCCAGTGGAGCTGATAGATGTCCACGTGGTCCGTCTGCAGGCGCGTCAGGCTCTGGTCAATCTCCCACAGGATACTCTCTTTGCTCAAATCGTTGCGCGTCACGCGGTCTTCTCCCCAGCGCAGTCCGCACTTACTGGCAATCAGCACCTTGTTGCGCAAACCATGTTTTTTCAAAATCGAACCCAGCACGGTCTCTGAATGAGAAAATCCGTACACAGGCGCAATGTCGAAAAAGTTAATGCCATGGTCGATGGCGCTCAGCACAATTTTTTCAGTATTGCTGTCGTCGGAGCAATCCCAGTCGCCACCAAAATTCCAACAGCCAATTCCTATTGCGGAAATTGGTTCCTTGATTTTTTCTACCTGCTTGTAAATCATATGTACCGCCTCTCCTCTCTGCAACATCCGTCAAATTTTGAAAAAGCCATCACTCGTTGGGGTAGAGGAGCTTATGTACGGTCGGATCGTCGATGTTGTCCTTTGTGACGATGGTGGCACCCGTGTCGACATCCTTGGGCACCGTGCCGCCTTCCAGCACCTGTGTCAGGAACATCGCGCTCTTGTAGCCGATTCCCATGGGATCCTGAACAACCATGCCCGTGAGCACGCCGTCTTTGACCGCACGAATTTCCTCTTCGTTCGCATCAAAGGCATATGCCATCACACGGCCGGCGGCGCCCGCATTGGCAATTCCCCTGGAGATTCCCACGCCCGTCATATCGTTATCCGCAAAGATTCCGATCAGATCCGGGTTCTCCTCGATCAGCGTCTTGGTGACCTTGGCCGTCAATACGGGATCATTTTCCACATACTGCACATCCAGCATCGTCATCGAGGGAACCAGCGCCTTCATGCGCTCCATGAAGCCGCGGTCACGGTCCTGGTCCACCTTCGACTCGCGGGAAGAATTGATGACCACGAATTTCTTTCCCTCGGGAGAAATTCCAGCCTTCTTCCAATCGCCGAGCATGGCGTCCGCAGCGGAGGCGGCAGCATTGACGCTGTCCGTGGCAAGGAAAGAAACAAAGTTGTCCGAACGGATTCGGTTGTCCATTGTGACAACTGGGATTCCCTTTTTCATGGCCGCGTCGATAGCGGGAATGGTCAGGTCATTGCTGGTGGAAGCAATCGCGATGCCGTCCGGTTCGCTCTCCACCACGCGCTCTAGAATTTCCACCTGAAGAGCAATGTCGCTCTCCTCGGGCGGGCCGTAGGTCGTCACTTTCAGAAGTTCCGGGTGCTCTTTGGCCGCTTTTTTGGCGCCGTTCAACATTGTCTGCCAAAAGTCGGAGTTCAAAGCTTTTACGATAACAGCAACTTCATATGGTTTTTTTCCCATGTTCAATCCTCTTTTCCTTGAATTATTTTGATCCATTTATAGAACCGGTACCATGCAAAAAACCGCCTTTACGCGCTTACCAATGCGGAGGAAGTAAACAAATGACCCAAATTTCTTTACGTTTCGCGTTGGTTTTCTTTCATATAGGCAATGTTTTTGCTCTATGTCCATTTTTCTCTGCATTTTTGCGGAACCGTTTTAGTGAACCGGTTCCACACGGCCTATTATACGAAGCTTTTCGGCCGGTGTAAATTGTTTTTCTAACCTAAAATGCGAACAAGTTTTTGTATACTTTGTATGCCATAGGGACTTTCGCAGAGGCACAGCGCAGAAACGCAAGAAAAATCAGCCCAGGCTCGGGCATTTTTTCCAATTTCCAAGGCCAGCCGCAATCAGCTTCAGGCCGCTCAATGTGCTCACTTCGCGCCCTTCTTTTTCCTCGCCAGTGTTGAAATAGATGGAGTTCAGATTGTACACCGCCACTTTGCCGGTGTCCATCACTGTTTTGATGTTTCTCAGCACGGTATTGATATCGGGACCGCCCATTTCAATGGTAAAATGATCTGGAACATACCGTCCATCCAGAATGTCCGCGTCCACATGCAGATAAAGCACATCCACACGCTTTGCCAGCTCTTCCACCGCGGCCTTCCATTGATCTGCATCGCAAAATGCCTTGGTATCCAGCACTTTTACACCCAAGCGGCTCAGATTGGCGAGTTCTCCCTGGTCGACATCCCGTGCGTCGCTGAGCAGCACATCCGTGTCGCGATAGGGGACCTCAATTCCCACAAACCGGCGCCAATCTTCAAAGCACAGCCCCAACACAGTGGCCAAAGGCATGCCGCCCAACATTCCGGAATTGGTGCTCTCGGGCGTATTGATGTCACCATGTGCGTCCAGGTATATAATACCCACTTTTGTCTCAGGTCCAAAGGCTCTCTGAATTCCTCCGGCCACCGGCACGCCGTACATGCAATAGCCGCCGGTCAGGAGAACGCTTTTCCCCTCCAGCAACCCCGTGCACACCGCGTCGGAAACGCTTCTCGACAGCGTTTCATACACGCGCTCGCCGTCTTTCGGCGCATATTGAATTTCATTAATTGTGACAGGAACATCCGCCGTATGATAAATTCCACACAAATGGTAGTCGTGCAGTTCCCGCGGCTCCGTCCAATATTGCAGGTCGGATTGAATTCCCGCCTCTTTGTTGTTGACGTCCAATCCCCAGCCAATATCTCCATAGGGGATTTCAATCACTTTGAGTGCTTCTACAATTTTCGTGTTCATTTCAAGGCTCCTTTCCGCACAAGGTTTTGGGAATGCAATGGATTAACTTGTGCACGGCGGCATGCGCCGCGCACAAGTCAAAGGTTAAAAAGATCAGTGCACGTCTTCGTCTGCTGCAGCTTCTCCCGATTTCACAATCGACTGGGGATATTTATAACGCATGTACGCGTATACCGGCAATCCAAGCAGCAGGAACAGGAAGCCCCACATGACGGATTCATAGCCCGTTCCATAAATGGCATACAGAAGGTATACGAACGCAAGCAGCGGAAGCGCACATTTTTTGATGTAACGCCAAGGAGTGACCTTGCCGCCCATATCCCGCAGTAACATGATATCCGAAAGCACCGTGGCAATGAAGCAGATGATGGTCGACATGGTCGAGACCAGGATGATGAACAGATAGGCGCCTGCCAGGCCTTTCGTATAGTTGGCAATGATCAGCAGGCTGCCGAAGATTCCTTCAATGATGAGCGCAGTGATGGGGGTGTTGTATTTGGGATGCAGTTTTGCAAAGATCGGCGGGAAGATCTTCTGTTCGCCCATACCGTAAGAGAACTGCGCCGCAGCAAGCAGGGTGCCGCTTGCGCAACCGTAAATGGAGAACATAATGAAGATCGACATGACATAGCTCCACACATTGCTTCCCGTGCAATACTGAAGAATTTCGGAGAAGGGAGCACTTGTGCCAGCCAGCATTTCCTGATCCATGACCCCATACGCTATAAAGATGACCAGCACATAGACAATCGTAACAAACAGGATGGACAAAATGGTACCACGTTTGATGTTTTTCTCCGGATCTTTGACAACACCTGCAGATTGTGCGATGGTGTCAAAGCCCATGAAACACCACATGGTGACGGCAAGTCCAGCGGGAATGGTGGCAAACTGACTTGCGCCGTCTTGCACCATAGCAGGATTCACGGTGGTCAAATTGGCAAAATCGAATTTGGTCGCCGCAATCAGCACGAACAGAATGATGGGGATGACCTTTACCACGGTGGTAATGATATTGAACGCACTGGCGCTCTTGACACCACGAATGTTGATGAGAACGATGAACCAATAAAGGATCAGGCACACAATCAGCGCCGCCACATTATTGACCAGCAGAACCGGGAAAAATACGCCCAGGTAAGCCACCATGCCGACTACCAGACCCGCGATGGAGCTGGGGCCCGCAAACCAGTTGTACCAACCTACCAAGAACGCCGCAAAACTCCCTTCGGCCTTTTTCACGTACACAATGGTGCCGCCGCTCAACGGCATTTTTTGCGAAAGATTCGCAAAACTAAACGCGACGATGATACAGCCAAATGCAGACACTACAAATGCAATCAGAGACGCCAAAGGCGTGCTTGCCGCAGCAAGGTTCTGCGGAATAAAGAACAGACCAGAACCAATGGTATTTCCAACTCCCATTGCAATGACGCCCAACAAACCCATTTGACGCTGCAAAGACTGTTTCTTTTCGGCAGGAGAAATTACATGATTATCCAACTCTTAACGCCTCTCTTTCCTTTCTGTGTGAACAACGTTTTGATGCAAATCTTCAAACGCTTCGGCTTCCACCTCCATCCTTGGGTCCATTTATGCAAAGAAAAATGATCATACTGTTATGAAAAGCAACGCTGTTTTACCAAAAAGAGGAACCGGTTCCTTTTTTTGGTAAAATTATGAGCGCAAAATATTCTTTTGCACTTTCAAATATGCAGTTCCCATACATTAAATATAAATATGATGCAAACAAATATAAAAAGCGGCTCAGTTATTGGAACCGGTTCCTCTTTTTGAGGAAAGAAATGCCCCGTTTTGCCTCAGGGGCATCGGCTTTGTATTGAAAACGCTCACTCGCTCCAACGTTCTGAACCGCGCAGCATCAAGCTTGCGGAAATGATATGTTCTCTGCGGGGCAAGTCGGGTTGAGCGATCCGGTCCATGAGCATATGCATTGCCATTCGTCCCATATTGATTGTGTCACGCTCTACATAGCTGAATCCAATGTTCAAAATGTCAAAAGCATCTACATAATCAAATCCAATACAACATATATCCTTTCCGAGTCTCATTTTAACCTCGAAAATCGCCTTTATGAACCCCAGCGAAGTGAGGTTGTTGCTCAAAAAAACTGCCTGTGGCATGTTGCCGGAAGCGATCATCTGTCGCGTAAGTTCGTAGGCCTTTTGGGTTGTAAAATCGCCTTCATAGATGTACGCCGGATCCACAGAAAGCCCGGAATCATAAATGGCCTGCTTAAATCCTCGAAAGCGCTCCCGGCCATGGAACTGGCTCAAATCGCCCGTGATGATGCCGATTTTTTTATGACCGGCCTGGATCAGCGCTTCCGTAGCCTGATAGGCGCCTCCAAAATTGTCATAATAAATTCCATCCCATTGGGGATTTTGCACTTTGCGGTCCAACAACAGAATCGGAACGTTCAATCGGTCCAAGGCGGTTTTCAACCTGCGGGCCTCTTTGGGTGAACCATAATCCGCTGTAGGCGTGAGAATCAAGCCACGGACCCGCTGTTCCTGTAACATCCGCAAAGCCTTTTGTTCCTTGCTCTGGTTGTTTTCGGTGTTGCAAAAAATCATTGTCAAGTTATTTTTATCCACCACTTCACTGATTCCGCGCAACACCTCTCCGAAAAAAGTATTATCCGCTTCCGGAATCACCACACCGATGGTCCTGGACTCCTGCTTTGACAAACTTCTCGCCATCGCCGAGGGTAGATAATTGGTTTCTGCAATTACTTGTTCAATTTTTTTTCGTGTCTCTATTCCTACGTAACCGGAATTGTTTAGAACGCGGGACACCGTGGATTTTGCCACACCCGCCCGATCCGCAATATCTTTGATTGTCAAAATCTTCTCACGCTCACTTCAAATATGGAAACGGTTCCTTGTTGTCAGTATAATCTATTTTTTAATCTGTTGTCAATAAATTTTAGTGCATAATTTACACTTTTCGCTATTATACAATTTATAAATCCGGTTTTTGCACAATATTACAAGATTATACATCCCGTTCCTCTAGGATGTCTCAAGAACTAGTCGACATCTGAAAAGAAACTTAGGTCCTGATAGGATCAGTATCCGCGTTTAAAATAGCGCGTTCCGGTTTCAAAATCAATTGTGCCACAGCCTTCCAAAACGCAAAGGAGTTCATACAAAACCCTGGCAGAATAGAGTTATCATACGACTAAATCACAGGGTGGGAACTATATGAACTATCATCATCTTACCATAGAAGAACGCAGTTGTATACGGAAATATTATGCGGACGGATTGAGTTACCGGGAGATAGCCCGACTGATCGGGAGAAACGTGAGTACAGTATCGCGAGAGATACGGAGGAATTGCACCCACATGTATGACATCCCGACCTACTACCCACACACAGCACAGAAGAAGTATCTGCTGCGGCGTTCCTACTGCCACCGAGGAATGTTCCATTCCCAGGAGATTATCGACTACATAGTGGGAAAACTGCGTGCGACGTGGTCGCCGGAGCAAATCGCCTGTACTCCTTGTGAATTGAAGATGCCCAGCTGGCGGACGATCTACCGCTGGATTTACGAGAAGTACCTGGTAAACGGTAATCTGAAGGTGCTTCGCCGCAAGGGAAAGAGCCATGGAGTGAAAGAAACATGGGGAAAGTACAGCAAAGGAAAGTCCATCCGCAAGCGGGACAAGTCGGTGTACATCCGCCAGGAAGCTGGACACTGGGAAGCGGATACAGTGGTGAGCGGCCAAGGCAAGAGCAAGGCCTGCTTTGCCACCCTGGCGGAACGAAAGACCCGGTTTTACATTGCGGTGAAAATGCTGGACCGACGAGCAGAGACCATGGAGAACACCATTGTCGCTGCACTGTCCGTGTTTCCTCCTCAGCTGGTCAAGACCATTACCTGTAACCGAGGCACAGAGTTTGCCAACTGGCGCCTTATTGAAGAGCGATTGCATTGTGCTGTCTATTTTGCCGACCCGTATTGCGCCTGGCAGAAAGGCACCAATGAGAATCTGAACGGACTGCTTCGGGAGTTTTATTCCAAGGGCAGAAATCTTTCCCGCGTTGCCCCCGCCACATTAAAAACGAAACCTGGCGTTGATTAACGCCAGGCCTCGCAAGATTCTTAACTTCCATTCTGCCCAGGAATTATGGGACTTCGAGCTCAATTCCCACTGCACTTAGTTTGACAATTCACTCAAACAATCAGCAAAGGAAGAAGGCTAAACGCTACCACTCCGGTTTTCCCCAAAGAGACCACAGGGTCTTATACGGGCACGCGGCGATTGTTCTCCTGCCACGTGGAAACGCCTCATCAGATCGCTTGCGCCGCGGGTGACCCTGACGAAGTCGGTTTTCTCCGTGCTCATGTG
This sequence comes from Ruthenibacterium intestinale, assembly GCF_040096265.1. NCBI lineage: Bacteria > Bacillati > Bacillota > Clostridia > Eubacteriales > Oscillospiraceae > Ruthenibacterium > Ruthenibacterium intestinale. The sequence goes on along the minus strand of NZ_JBBMFA010000111.1, from coordinate 105,603 downwards.
ATCGGTATGACGCATATATTGTCCCGGCCGACCTCGCAGACATAAGCGAATGCATTCTTCCGAGGCGTTGACGAGGAAGCCATCCGTGCCGATTGAGCGACTCCCTGCACAGCGTGATGCCACGCTGCTCCGTCAAATCCGCGAGCACACGCACGTTTGCGATGCTGCACTGCCACGCTCCTTTTGTCTGCTAACCATGTACAGTTTGCTGTTCATAGCCGTCACACCCAGCTCTTTGAGCACTAACGGTGGCTAGCGCTAAAACGCAAATGTATTCTCTACGACGGTCGAAACGGCCGATGAAATATTCTCGCCAGGACGCGTCCCATAACTGCCAGTCAATCCAATGCCGCTGCGCCCGTCCGCTTCTTGCAGTCTGGCAATCTATTTGGAACACATCCCGTGCAGAAAATTTCGAGGATATCGAAACTGCGTTTTGTAATTTTTCTACATACGGAACGTAGCCGTCTCCCCATAAATCCCGTACTTCATCACTGTTTTTCTCGGGTGTTCTGCATAGATTTGAAGCCCTCGACGATCTCAATGCCGCGGCTCGTGCCGATGCGGCTTGCGCCTGCTTCGATCATCGCCAGCGCCTGTTCGGCGGTGCGGATGCCGCCCGCGGCCTTGATGAGTAGCTTATCCCCGACGCACGATTTCATCAGACGCACATCGTCAACGGTCGCGCCGTGGGTGCCGAAACCAGTGGATGTCTTGATGAACACCGGCTTCACACGCAGCGCCACCTCGCACAGCTTTTTTTTCTCATCGTCTGTCAGGTAGCAGTTTTCAAAAATCACCTTGCTCGTGATGCCCCTCTCGCGGCAGGCCTCCACGATCCGGCGCATCTCCTCCTCGACGTAGTCCCAATTGCCGCTTTTAAGCTCGACGAGGTTCACCACATAATCGACCTCGCCCGCGCCCTTTTCGATAACGTCGATCGTCTCGAACACCTTCGTCTCGATGGTGCACTGTCCTAGCGGAAAACTCACCGCCGCGTCACACAGTACGCCTGTGCCCTCGAGGATCTTTTTGCAAAACGGCACTGGTGCGTTGTTGATTGCAACGGTTTTGAAATGGTATTTTGCGGCGCCCTCGCAGTGCTTGCGCAACTGCTCCAGCGTGGCGTCCGGTTTGAGCAACGTCTGGTCAATCATTCCGGCCAACGTCTCCGCGGTCAGCTCATTCACATTCATCACGTTTCCCTCCTGTAATTCATTTCCATTTTGCAAGGCCGCTGTAGGTATCCAGCAGCGCATGATGGCTCTGATCGAACGACTGTTTGAGCTCGCTGTATTTTTGTGATTCCCCCAGTTGGGCTCCGCCACGTCGTCGATGCGGATAAAGCGGTCAATCGCAGTGAAATCGTGCAGCACATCCGCTCCGACGCCCGCACCGATTGACGCACCCTCATCCAGCCAATTGAGTCTCTTGCCTGTGCGCCGCAGATATCCGCCAGCGCATGGCGGGCCAGGTCGCCCTTGGCAAGTCACCGATTACATTCAACACGGTGAGATCCGTCTCTGCACGGAACACCTCCATGATGATGTACAAATTTATCAGAATTCCTCCGATACACGCCCAGAGCATATCCCCGCGCGCCTCGCTGTTCCAGCGGGGGCTACGCTCACCCATAATGTACGGCAAAAACAGCAGCCCGTTTGCACCCGGGGGCGAGGCGGCGATCTCCTTGTCCTTCATGTGATAAGCGCTGCCGCCGGTCTTCTCCGCGATGCGCTCCAGATCGCGGCACAGCGTTTCTTCATGAGCTTAAACGAGTTTCCCACGACCTATATCGTACCACTGCGAGAATATTTGCCCAGGATCATGTGCGCCCATTTGTACGTGCGCAGCTGCGGGTCGAAGATGGTCGCGTCGCCGGTGAAGACCACCTATGACGACGACCCAAGCAAGATCGTTGAGCGTGTCGTTGCTTCAGACGCTGCCCACGCCCACCGCCGCACATACGCCGTCGCCGCCAATCACGATGGGCGTGCCTGACGCAAGGCCGCACTTCGCAGCCACCGCGCCCGCCACATGCGTGAACAGATACAACTTCGCGAGAAGCGACGTACCGATACGTGCACGTCCAGAATTCGCTGCGACCACTACAGACGGTTCAGGTCGAGGCAATTCGTTCCGGACGCGTCCGAATAGTCCGTCACAAATTCCCCTGTCAGACGGAACAGAATGTCGTCCTTTGCTAAAATCTTATCGAGACGCACCATCTCCTCTTCGCTGATTCCCACTCGGTGCAGCACAGGCTTTTTTCCAGCTGTTCCACGCTAGACGCGCCGCCGATGATGGATGCTGCCTCGAACTTCTGTCGCAGCCGTTAAAGATGTCCCATTTCCTCCGCGAGCGCCTTGATTTTGTGCGCCGCGCCGCCATAGACATGAAACGCTTTACCGACCAGCTTGGGGTTTGTATCGCGGATATCGTGAGAGGAAAAGCCCACCACATTGTCTCCTATGTTTTCTCCAATAAAACGTTCGCATTCAGCCAGCGCATCTGATAGAGCCCCATGTATTTAGTCAGATTATTAAATAAGGTTGTCCATTGTCTCGTAGATGGTGCGAACGGAATTGCTCTCACTCGCATCGCCCCAGTCGCCGCACATGTTCCGGCATCCGGTTCCGAGCACAAAACTCTCTCTGAATTTTAAAAATCTTTTTAAGCTATATATTTCTATCTTCTTTTCTTCGCAAAATCACGTATTCTTCTCTGGCGTTTTTGTGGTATCGGTTCCACATTTTTGCCCAAAACCCTATCACACAAACGTTAAAAATATTATTATCTATATATAACTATATAACATCTATAACATCTTTTATTCAAAATGTCAATTGTTTTAATTTTTTCTATTTTATTGGGATTTTAATGACTGCTGCGGGATCATTCAGGCTTTTATCCATCACCCCGTCTACAAACTATAAATTACGTTTTACCGTTGAATATAGCACATTGCCCCGATGACAGTCAACATTATAGACAATTTGATTAAATAACAATATTTCCCAAAAATCTTCAGAGTTTCCATTATTGGCAGATAGGGTTCACTACCATCTAAAACAACACGACTCTCAAACCCTGCAATTTCCTTTGACAGCACCGGCCAAGTTTGACCACCATCTAAAACAACACGACTCTCAAACCGCCGGAACGGGATCAAAAAGCTGGTATGGGTTTGACTACCATCTAAAACAACACGACTCTCAAACTATTGGTCCAGTCTTACCCACTCGGAAAAAGTTTGACTACCATCTAAAACAACACGACTCTCAAACCACACCAGAACGAGTACGCCCAGTGATAGGGTTTGACTACCATCTAAAACAACACGACTCTCAAACTACTTCCTACAGCAGCGAACACATTGCAAAGTTTGACTACCATCTAAAACAACACGACTCTCAAACCATATCATCCGTCTGCGCAAGAATAGCTTCGTTTGACTACCATCTAAAACAACACGACTCTCAAACTGCAGCGTGGGCGGCGGCACCCACACCAAAGTTTGACTACCATCTAAAACAACACGACTCTCAAACCATAGTTGATCGGACAACTTTAATAGAAGAGTTTGACTACCATCTAAAACAACACGACTCTCAAACAACAGTAATGTACTTCGGAACAGAGAATTCGTTTGACTACCATCTAAAACAACACGACTCTCAAACCTCAAATTGAAAGAAACGCCACGACACCGCGCTGTGTGTTTCAGATAGATTGACCTACCATTTATAGTTTATAACAATGATGCATTTGAATCAAGACGCAGTTCACAGAGTCCAGCGTCCAACAGGCAGATTTCTTCTTGCGGCAGCGGAGCTGTCAGCCGCTGTTCCATCAACAGAATCTTCCACTTTTGATAGGCGGCCATCCGGTACAGTTCACAGAGCTCTTTCTCTGAAAAAAATGCGTGAGCCTCCACCAGAACGAAACACTGGTTTTTCATCAGTCCCTGATACAGTTCAATGTACTGCATCAGGCGTTCCAGCGGATGCGCCCCATCCAGAACCGGTTGGCAGCGCAGCGCTTTCAGCAGCGGCAGCACATATTCGCCTTCGGAAAAACTGACCGGATACTCCACTGCGCCGACCAGCATTTGCAGATACTCTTCAATGCTCTGCTGCAATATATGGGTGGATGTCGCCAGTTCTTCCTGTACGGTCCACTGCAGCCGTGCCTGAAAACGGTTTTGCAGCTTTCGGTCATCCAATGAAAGGCACATAAGATCCCGCAGTACATGTACATGCTCCGCACAATCCAGTGTCTCATAGTCAAGCGACAGAACAAAATCCCCCTCTTCCCCTTGGGCCTGCTCGCTGAGCATGAACACCATGCTTCGGAAGGTTTCCGGTGCTTCAATCACCCAAACCGGAACACGGCCTTCTTTCCAATGCAGCGGGGATGAAAGCAGCGGGTGTGCCAATCTCATAGAATCACCAACCGTTCTTCATCATCAATAATTTCCGTATGATATTCTCCCAGAACAAACTCCATGCGGGAAAACTGCTTTTCTGTGACCAAAAGCATCTGCACCAGCCCTTTGTGCGGCCTGCGGCTGCGCACGCCGTCCATGATACTTCGTGCCGCTGTGGGGTTCAAGGCTAGCTTGCAATATACAGATTCCTGCATCATTAAAAAACCGTCTTTCACCAGCGCCCGACGAAAGCGGGCATATTCGCGCCGTTCCGCTTTGGTCTCCACCGGCAAATCAAAAAACACCAGCACTCGCATAAATCTACCATTCATACTCGATCCATTTAATTTCTGCCATATCTCCGCTTTCCAGCGCCCGGAACAGCCCTGCGCAATACAACCGGATTGCGTACAGAAGATACTGACGCTTACCGTTGTACTGCACTTCACGGTTCAGCAGCCGTACCAAAGCGATTTTTTCTTCCCGCCCCAACTCTTGCGGGCATAGTTCCAGCACTGTTCCATCCACCAACGGCCGCAGGGGTTCAACAAAGTCGCATCCCAAATTGAACGGATTAAATGTATTTTCATGGGCGATTCCCAGCTGATTGAGATATCCCGCAGCGGAAATCTCACGGTTGATTGCCGACAGCAGCAAACTGTACCCATAATTCAATGCCGCATTGACCGGATCACTTCCGGAGCGGGTGAACTCTGCGCCAAACAACGCGTTAAAATAGACTTTTGCCGCATGTCCCTCGCGATTTGTGATATCGTCCCACTGAAGTTGTTCTATATATACGGTGAGTATGTCTGCCTGCGGCAAGCCGCGGCAGCGCAGATGATCCCGCTGCCGCCGCAGCTTTTCCCTCACGATTTCCGTCCATACTTGCTGACACACCGTCCGTTCCCAGCCAATTTGACGGCGAATACGAGCACTGCTGTCGTGGCTGCCATTGACGGGAACCAGTTCGGCACACGGATTTCGGTCATGGTCGCAAAAGATCACTTTAATTTTGCGCCGCATCAGTTCGCACAACAAATAGGCCGTAAGGGAGACCGCTGTGCTTTCCACCATCAGCACGCCGATCTCGCTGAGGTGAATGCGCTTCACTTCATCAAGCGTACGCACTACAAGATAGTCCAGTTTATAATCCAGCTTTGCGTTGCTTGCCACCATCACGACCCGCCAACTCACTGCGCAACCTCCGCCAACAAATCGATTTGCTTTTCAAAAACGCCTGTCACGGACTGATGGATCAGCTTCAACTCGTGGCCCTGGTAGTTGTCCAGATTTTTGGAGAGCAGAAGTATCCCGATACCCGCTTTCCCGTTTAACAATTTTAAATCCGCACTAGCCGCGTTGTCGGCAAACAGGTTCAGCAGCTGCATCAGAATGCGGCACTGATCCGGAACGGTGAGCGTCCCGAATTTTTCCTGCTGTTCGCGCACTGTACTGGCTGCGGTCTCCAGCCGGATACGGTACAGGCGATTCTCCAATTTTTCCAACAGCAGCTGATAGAACTGAACATTCTGCTCCGCTGTCAAACCGTCATACCGGGTAATCGGCAAGTCTGCTTTTGCGCTTTTGCAGCGCTCCAGATATTTTGCAATGTTTTTGACATATTGGTGCCAAACATCATCCACCACCAATGGATTTGCATTTTTAAAACTGATTTGATTGTTAGTGCGTCCGGAAACATGCATGCGGAAACCATCAAAAGACAGCAGTGAATCAATGCGCACCTTGTTCAGCAGGATCACCGGCTGCTGTAAATCTAAAATTTCCCGACAATAGCGCTGCGCATCCTGTTCATACAACCCCTGATGAAGCAGGAAGACGGTTTCCAGAGAACGAACTCGTTTTTTCTTTTTAGTATGTTCTACAAGAATAAAATACGCACCGGTAAGTTTATTGTATCCGCCGTACTTCTCAACAGCCATTCGAGGATCAGACGATTTGATAGAAGTCTGACCTTGTTTTTTGGGGACAATCAGCTGATCGAACAGGCCACCGCCCACCTCCGATGTACGGCGTGTGAGCAGAATATTGTTTTTCGCCATCGTGCGGCGCACAACCGCAATGCTGCCAGCCTCCCCGGCGATCCATGCACGTTCACCACCGCGCTCCACATCAAAATCAAACATCCGGTTCAGGCTGTAACGTGCATCTTTCTGACGGATAAAATTGGCCGGGGTGCGCGTGAATTTAACGTGATAGACGTTTCCTGCTACGATATTCAAGTAGGCGTCCTTCGCATGATGGAACACATTGATTTCACGACATTTTACAAACAGCGGGTCCTGTATCGTATGAATACCCTTGCACTGACCGGCCTGCATTCTATCTCCATCAGCTGTCAGGCGCTGATCGTGCCGGAACGAGGAAACATTCCCCGCTTTTACATACACTATTTCTGTATTCTTCCCGAATTTACGCTGCAGCAGCTCCGCCACGATCTTGCTTGACTGGCGCGTTTCCACCAGTTGCCGCGCAATAAAGCTCGCCTGTTCCTCCGCTGTGAAGCCGGTTGCGCGGGTAAGCCGGTCAAATTTCTCCTTGCTGATCAGTTCCTTTTTTCTCAGCTGCGCCCACAATGGTATCATCTGCTTACGAATCTCAGCGGCAATGGGATATGTATCTGATTTTGCCGCATTCAGCTGACGTTTCACCAGCACGCGATTGCGCAGACTGTCATCCTTTGTTTTGCTTTGCGGGTAGATGTGATCAATGTCATAATCGGAATCCAGTCGCTCCAAATCAATCGCTTCGCCGCTGTACATACACCGCCCCAGCTGCGTGTAATACAGGTACAGCTTGTCGCGCCGCAGCTCTCCCTCCGTCTGGCTCTGAAGCTGCTGGAACAGTTCTCCGCTCTCTTCCCCGCACTTTCTATACAAAGTCTCCAGTTGCGCTTTCCGAGAAACTGTGCGCACGCCCTTTTCGCCATCTTCGCGCGCCATTTCCACAAAAATGCGCTTCGGCGGCGCTTTCATGATTTTTTCGATCTCACCTGCAATTTCAATCACCTGGTGGATAGCACGTTTGATTCCCGGCGAGGCGTAACTTTCGTCAAGATAGTTCTGCAATGTCATCTCACTGCCGGAAAATTTATCTCTGCGATACGCCTCTACCGCTTGCGCAAACGTGTATTTTCCGCTGAGCAATTCCATCAAATTATCATTGGTACGCCACAGCATGTCCAGAATCGAAAACGCTTCTCCGGTAGTCTTGTCCACATGAAAAATCTTTGTCAGGAATGCGTTTGAGAGTCTGCCCCATCCGCTTGCGCGAAAAGCCAGTGCTTTTCTCTCCTCCTCCGCTGAGAGCATCGTTCCATATGTTTTGTGCAACCAGCTGCGCAGCAATTTCCGGTCTTCTCCGAACAGTGTAATATGTCGGATGATTTCTTCCGCCGCCTCGAATCCTCCCGGACGCTGCAGCAGCCAATCGTAATGTTTCCACGGGGCAAGCGTTGCTTTGATCTCATTGTCGAAACCGCCCAGACGGTCTTCCTTCCCCAGTTGCAAGGCATTGCGCAGTTTCGTCTGCGTCACCTTTTTCCCTGTAAGAAACAGTTCTTTATAAAGCATCTGCTTTTGCTGCACGGAAATCTCTTTTCCGTTTATCGTAAGATTGTTGAGCTCATTCAGCACCATAAATTTTGTGTACAAAAGAGAATCTTTCGGTAAAACATCTTCTCCGAGATAGCTGCACTTGGCGGTCATACGCGTAATAAAATTGTGACGGCATTGTTCCAGATCCACCACCCGCTCAAAATTCCACGGATAGATCTTCTCGTTGCTGCGCACAATCCAGCTGTTTGGGGACCGGCTGTCCAGAGGGCCAACATAATACGGGACGCGAAAGCAGAACATCTGATGGATACGCTGTGCCAAAGTCAGTCCGGTCTCATCCGCCTGCTGTAAAAAAGGCAAATACTTTTGCGCGTTTTCCAGAATCCTCACCAGTTCCATCTCGTGAAGCTGATGAGGAATGATACCGTTGTTTTTGCTTGTCGGTCTCGGCAAAAACGTTCCGCATTCCAGTTCTTCCAATATCTCGTCTATCTGCGGGACAGAATCCCGCAGCGAATGGAGCTTTCCCGTCAGGTATTTACGGAATTGATCATAATCGCAGCGGTAATTTGCAGCTCCTTTTCCGGCATAGGCGGGATAATTATCCAGCTTTTTTCCGGCAGTATGAAATATCTCTCTGTAGAGTTTCGAATCTGCATGCTCTTTCAGCACCATTTTCAGTCTCTTCAGGTCTGATTCATGTTTTTGATATGTCTTTACCTTTGCAAAGGAGAGATATTTTTCTCCGTCCAGCATCGTCTCCAGTCGCGACCAGTCATAAATTTCCTTGACAGCCAGAATCAATTCGATGCAGTCACCCAAACGTTCCACAAGCTTTTCTTCATAGAGATCAAATTCATCTTCCAGACTGATCTTGTCGATTTCATCGTTCGCGGTTCCTTCTCCGTACAAGCTGTTCAATGAAACCTTTGCACCTGTCAGCAGTTCTATCACTGCATAGGAGCATCCATCTTTTTTCTCCACATGAAATTGCTGTGCAAGCTGTTTTTTACGTCGCGCCTTATTCAAAGTGCGAGACAGCAGGATATCCTGTAGCTCCTGTTCATTCTCGCACAAAAACTGTTGCTCGCACACCTGTTCCACTGCTCGGGTCAGACGCTCCAATCCGGCATGCAGTGTAATTGTTTCCAAAGAAACGTCCCCATACAGGAAATGGCCACGATTTTTGAAAATGTGGTGAAGCGCAAGGTATATAAGGCGCACGTCAAAGGCATCGTCTGATTCAAGCAGTGCTTTACGCAGATGATAGATGGTTGGGTACTGGCGATGATAGTCTTTGTCACAATAATTTTTGTCCGCAAAAAGCGTGTATCTCCCCAGAGGCAAATCTGCCTGCTTGTCTTCTTCCAGAAACTTACTTTCCCGCAAGCGCTGAAAAAACGCTGGGTCCACTTTGGCGATTTCCTGCGAAAACGCTTCCTGCAGCCATTGAAGCCTGGCCCGGCGGCGTTCGATACGGCGTCTGGCAACGCGATATCCGCGTCGCTCCTGTGCAGTCTTTGCACTCTCGAACAAACGCACACCCCAGAGTGTTTTTCCATATCTTTTTTCCAGCCGATATTGAGAATCCGTCACAGCCCACCCGACTGATTCCGTACCGATGTCCAGCCCCAAATAATATGATTTTTCCTCCATTTCATTTTCCTCCTCAAACAGATTGACATCCGTGTCTGTGCGGTATAAAATGAAATTGTCTTAAGACTACCATCTAAGACAACACGACAGGTTCAAATACGGCATTGCCAAAAATACCGGTATATCCGGACTCACAGTGTGTGAAATGAAAAGCTCGCCTATGCGGGCTTTTTTGTTTTGATAGAAGCGATACACCGATGTGCTGCCCTTCGATGTCAAATGATACTATTGGGATTTCATCAATTTTTATATTTCTCAACAATAATTTTGAATATTTTTACAAATCCATTTTTATTATATTATATTTTTTGTGTATAATAAATATATTTTATGTTAAATAAAGCGCCAATAAGCTCCTGTTTTCATATTGGGACGTCCCAACGCAGAAAAGTGAGTCTATTGGCACTCTTTTTAGGTTGATTCTTTTGTCCCGTATGGGTAAAGCCATATGGGACATTTCTAATCGATTAGCGACTGCAAATCTTCCAAATCGGCAATCAGCTCCCGGATACTATCCGACAAATCCATTTCATTTTCCTGCATTTCCATTTGCCATCGGATATTCTGCGCCATTGCTTTCCAGAATCGGTTGAGCAGGCTGCGGTGCATCCAGAATTGAAATTTCTGCGATATTGTGGTCTGGAATGCTTTTTCCATTATTTGCTCCATTTGTACGAAGTCCATTTTGGTCAACTCCTTTTAAAAGATTCGTTATTCTTCTGTTGGAACATTCGATAAAAGGTACTCTTGCTGACATTCATCTTCCGCATGGCCTCTGCGGCAGTAAGGCTGCCTTTGCGGTATTCGTCTAAAATAGGTTGCAGAGCCGTCCGGTCGATGGGTTTGCGGCCCTTGTATTTCCCGGCCTGTTTGGCGATGGCTTCTTTCTTACTGACGAACCCGATACCCTTGGCGTTCAGCTGTTCCATCAGTTCCAGCAGATCCCGGGTGTTTCTGGCAAAGCGGCTGATGCTCTCCACCACAATGGTAGTGCGAATCGTAACAGGATTCACACAAAGGCGTATCACTGTCTCCGGCATCGTGTTCGCGCCAGATGCGCTCGCCGCAGTAACTGCAGACAGTGGTGTCCGTTTCGGCACAAGACGGACAGACGGCTTCGTCGCCCACATACAGGGCTTCTTCCGGGCGGAGCTCTGCTCCACATTCGGTACAAACGATTTGGCTCATTTTTCTACTCCTTTTTGTTTTTAAGAAAACAGTCGGAAGCGGCCATCAGGACGGCGACCGCGAAGGTCAATGCCGCCTCGATGACCTCTTTGTTCAGGGCAGGAACATCTTTTTTGCGAACATATTCATTCCTCCTTTTCCTATCTTCAGAAGAATGATATATGTTTCAGATTTACGCGGTTGCGGGAATCAGTTGGAGCGCCAACAATGTAGCTACCAAGTGGCTACATTGTTGACAAAGTGAAATCAATCAGGGTATACTATTCTTGAGATCAGGAGGTGATCCGAATGAAAAATGTTGTTTCAGCTCCAAAGACGGATATGTTCCGGATTCGAATCAATCCCGAACTGCGCCAGCAGCTCGAAGAAGTGTATGGAAAAAACGGACTTACTCTGACAGATGCGGTCAATGTGTTTTTTCAACAATCTCTGAATGCCGGTGGATTTCCTTTCACTGTGAACGAAAACAATGCCGAGATCATAAAAGGAAAGGCGATGGCACGTCTGATGAAAGAGCTGGCAGCAGCGCAGAATGATCCTGTCACGCATTCCGAAGAAGATGTCTATGCCATGTTCGGAGTGGAAAAATGAACGTTGTGTACAAACATCTGGCTGTAGTGGATCTTCAGAGAACACAGGAATACATTGAAACGAAGCTCGGCAACCCCCAAGCGGCGCGAAAACTAATTGCATCCATTCTGCATGCAGTGTCCCTGCTGCTGGAAAATCCGATGATGGGGATTTCCATGGAAGCGAAATTCGGAATCGAGTCTTCCGTGCGCTTTTTTGTCGTTGCAAAGCAGCTGGTTTTTTATGAAATCACGGACGAAGACACTTTGACCGTACTGCGGGTATTGGATGGACGTCAGGATTATCTTTCGATTCTTTTCGGCTGAAGAGTGCCCTATCCGTCATACAGGATGCTTTTTGATGAAGTCGATCAGATCCTTTCTGTAAATTCTCCAACTTCCGCCTACTTTGCATGCCGGTAACTTGCCGCTTTGCAGCAGTCTGTAAACTGTGTTTGGATGCAGATCCAGCAATTCACTGACATCGGACGGACGAAGAACGATGCAGGCATCTTCCAACTCGTCCTCGATTGCATTTTGCTCCATTGAATAAAAAAGACTCACGATGAATCACTCCTTGTAAAAATAGTGAGAATTGCACATTACTGTGCTGTTTCACAAATTTCCACCAATTTTATCAATCACAAGACAAAATAAAATCGGCTGAATTCCCCACATGCCTGTATACAGGCGCTGGAGAATTTTCAGCCGATTTTTTATAGTGTTCAAAAGACAGACAGACAACAAAAAACAGATCTTCCTATGAAAACACGGGATATGTAGTGACGAACGAGTTCGGCAAGCCGATCGAGCCGCGCACATTCCGGGATCACTATATCCGGATCTTGAAAGCGGCCGGGCTTCCTCACTTCACGTTTCACGCGCTTCGCCATACCTTTGCCACGAGGGCAATTGAGCAGGGAATGGACGTCAAAGCACTCTCCAAGATTCTGGGCCATGCCAACGTCGGATTTACATTGGATACATACGCCCATCTGCTGGATGACCACAAGCGGGAAAGTATGATGCTGATGCAGGAACTGTACCCGCAGCCGGCTACACAAAAGCCGGAAGGAAAGCTGATTTATCTTCCGTTTACTGCTCGCAATATTGCAAAAGAATAACGCGCCGAAGAAATTCGGCGCGTTAATTTTTTATATGTAGAATTGGGGAAATATGGCGGAAGGCCTGCGCGATGTGTGAAACTCGAGAAGCATTGAAATTTGTTTGCAGAGAGAGCAAGAACAGTAAATGCACAACGTTGTGTTGATAATAGCTTAATTGTTGTGTATAATGAAAACGGGTGATGAGATTGAATTTAATGATAACCACCATTCTGAAGGAAAAAGAACGCGTCGATCGGATGCTGGAGAAATACCAAGAAGAACTGAAAAAACTCCCCAAAGGAACGATTTCCGAAAAGAAAGCCGGACAATCCACCTACTTCTATTTGAAATACCGTGATGGGAAAAAGGTGATCTCTCGATACATCCCCCAAAAGGATGCGGAGGATGTTCGAAAACAGGTGGAAAAACGCAGACATATCGAAACGATGATTCGATCTTTGCAGGAAGAACGTGCGATTGCAGAGCAAGCATTGGAGGGGCATATATGATTTTATATCATGGCAGCAATGTGATTGTGGATCAGCCTAAACTCATTCAGCAAAACCGCTTTCTGGATTTTGGTTTTGGCTTTTATACAACAACGAACAAAATCCAGGCAGTCAGCTTTGCCGATAAAGTCACAAAGCGGCGGAGATCCGGTCAAAAGGCAGTAAGCATCTACGAAATCGACGAGGCTGTTGCTTTTTCAGAATGTTCGATTCTTCGCTTTGCTGAACCGAATGAAGCGTGGCTGGATTTTGTATCCGACAACCGTTCCGGTAATTATGAGGGAAAATCCTATGATTTCATCTTTGGGCCGGTGGCCAATGATGATGTGTACAGGACATTCACACTCTATACTGCTGGAGTGCTGACGAAAGAGCAGACATTGGATCAGCTTAAAATCAAGAAGCTGTATAATCAGTTGGTATTGACTTCGGAAAAGGAACTGGCCTATCTGCGCTTTGTTGGCACAGTACCAGAGGAGGAATTTTGATGGCGGATAAAAAATTTGAAGCAATTTTGACTCTGCTTGTTCCGCAGGTTATCAATCTGATTTGTGAAAACTATCCGTTGGATGAAATGACAGCATCAAAAGAGTTTTACGAATCGAAAGTTTATTCCCTGTTGGAGCAGGAGGATACGAAGCTGTGGCATTTCAGTCCTCTTACTCTGTTCAATATGTTTGACGAAGAAAGAACGACAGGAGATTTTCAAATGCCGGAGGAGGCGTAATGATGAGCAGGCAGGGCGATTTTCTCATTTATTGTGTGGAAACCTATAAAACCGCAAAGAACCTGACGGGGAAACAGGTGGCCGATCTTTTCACCCGTTATCGGGTGTGGGAGTATGTGTACTCCTGTTTTGAGGCGCTTCATACCACAGGAGCGAACTATATCGTTGAAGATATCGACCTCTATATTGAAGCGAGAAAACCGATTATGGCGTAAATCTATCGCTGAGACGGCGCACTCACCAAATTGCTTTTGCAAAAACGGTAAAAATACTTTTTATAGTAATGCAATTTATTTCCATCAAACTCCAAGGACAGACGGACAATAAAAATGAAAAAGTAGATAAAAATTTCGCGTTTTACCCCCATTTTCAAACGTGTTTCAAAATACTTTTTGAAAGCAGCTGTCCGTCTGTCCTTTCAAAAAGGTTGGATTTTTCTCTTTACGATGGGCTGATGTGAATACTTAACTCATCTCGTATCATTTTATTGTTTCTGGATAGGAGAGAATGATGAAGAAAAAATTTGCTGTTTTTGTATCTGTAGTTGTCCTTGCAGTTGCTGTTGCGGCAGCGACTGCTATTGTTAACAGAAAGCCTACCTTGACCGGAAGAGCAATCGTCAGCAATTCCACGATTTTGATTGCGGATGAGAGTGATATGCCGGTACAGCTAAATCCAAAGACAGAAAAAGTGTTTCAGGATGTTACGATCCATACCGGTGATTTGATTCGAATTACATATGACGGCTATTTTTTGTACAGTTCTCCGGCGCAGACTGTTATCGATAAAATTCAGGTGCTGGAACGTGGTTCCATTTCAGACGTGCCCGAAAAAGCAATTGAAGCGCTCAAGGGTAACTACAAGTGGCCGATCGATTGAGTCGGTATTTTGATAAGGTGCCATTTAGGGGTAAAACTGGGGTAAAAGAGATAGAAAAGGCACATTTTGCAAAAAGAAAAGCAGCGATGAATCCTTCGATTCATCGCTGTTTTTAAGTGGCGTGTCGTTCCAAAAAAGATATTTTGGGAAATCGGATGATTTTGGCCCGGAAATTTTCACAATTCAATGCGAACGGACCTTACGTAAAAATCTGCAGTGACCAAAAAAAGTTTTCCAGAAACCACAAGGTTATGCATCGTATTTTTCTTTCAAATCAGCAAACCTGAAAACAGCAATTTAAATCCCGTCACATACTTCCTTACTCTGCAGAGTTAAGGACTTTCTGGATTTCCTTTTGCATATGTTCTTGGAGCACTCCTACGTTCAAACAATTCTCGTTATTGGCCATAATAATTATTTGCTTAAATCGTTCCTTGTCGATTTTTGGCGTGCGTTGGCTATCTTCACAAACTTTACAATAGACCTGTAAAAGATTACCGATTTTTTCGTACGTTAAGTCACACAGATTTGTATGTAGTCCTTCTAATCCCGAATATGCTGTTATACCTGGCTCCGTATCGTCTGTCCGAATACCTGCCCATTCTAAAGCATCTGAATCTATAATTAGAAATTGAGAAGCATTAACTTGGGAAGACGCTAATAAGGCAGCATTAATAGCTTTATCAATATCCTTTTTATCTAATGACTCACTGCGCCAAACCGATAAAGTATTGCTCGATGTCCGTAGGTCTTGTCCTAAAAAGTCAGCCTGAATATTTCGAAAATTGTCCGTATCCCTCAACTTAAATAGACTGGATGGCTTGGAAAGCTTTCTAACATAGTACATACTATCCCTCTATTTCGAAAACTACGCTATCAATATAGGCTCTTAGCCAAGCAGCTCTACAGTCTAAATTTTTAAGTATTGGTAGTAGACTTTTATCCTGCCAATTCTCCAGAAGAAAAACTGCATATTCTTTTACAGTATCACTTTTATGGCTAAAAAGAGATAAAAGAATCATGGGGCCCCACTCAGCAGTCTGCTGTAATTCAAAACTGCACAAGCATTTAGCTATAGCGCACAAAATATTAACGCAATCATTACGTCTAATAACAATCTCTTGAAATGCAGCACCTAAAATAGAAATTGACTTTGAAGCAATATTATCTACAACTGACCATATATAATTTTCACTTTCCTCGTCATAATTGTATAACTCTAAATATGGCATCAATTTTGATACCGCATCATTGATGAGCTTCCGTCTTTTTTCTTCATCGGTCAATGCAATAAAATCCAACAACTTATTCTCTAGCCAAAGTGGAATGCGTTGAGTTGAAAAATTGTTTGTACCTAGCGTATTGGTGGACACATTTTCTCTGCTATTTGAGCTCTGCGGATTTACTTCTCCATACTTGGGGTTATCAATAATAATAAAAAAGCTATTTTCAGAAGAACTGCTTGGCTGTCTTCGGGGAACAGTATCTTCCATCAATTCCGATCCTTGAAGATTTAAACTAAGATTAATCACCACTAATCAGCCTTTCAACATCATTCGCTATTCTTTGCGCTACTGGTGTTACAGTCTGGACAAACTGTTTCAACGCACTTACATCAAAGCGTATATTTGCATTTTTCGGCACTGTATTGATATCAATATGAAAAAGCACTGCTGCTTTTTGCCCCGTCATATCTTGCGCAGAAGTAACTTCAGTAATATAATTCACAAGTTCATCAGCTTCATTTAACTGAATATTTTCTTGCGAATTCGTTCGCATAGACCATTCAGCAAGTGGCTTTCCCTCGTAAAATGCAGCGGCTTTTAGAAGTTCCTTGCCCTTACTTTTCATTTTATCAAAGCTTTCCATTTCGCAGACTTCTTGAATATTAAGTGCTAACCTATTAGATACAGCATTTGAATTGTCGAAAAGTGCAGTAAATGCTTCAATTGCAAGTTCATAAAAATCATCCATAGAGACATCAACATCACTAGGTTTATTGTATGTGACATCAATTCTCTCATTCAGAATACTGATATTGTATTTCTGATCTTGTGTAACAAATCCAAGATTAGAAATTGCCGTAACACGATTGCTTGGAATTTCTATCTGCTGACTTGAAATTAGATTTGGAAGAAATACTTGTTTGGTTCTTTCATTGATTTTCGGCATAAGTGTAGAAATCGTTTCAGGAGTGGGGCTAATAGAAAACTTCCCAAACATAGACAATTGATAATTGATAACTGTCGCCATTCTAACGCTCTCCTTACTATTCCATTCAATTGAAAAATACTTATTGTTGACTTTAAATAGTATTTGGGGAAAATAATGCATATTACTGCTGCCACCTTTCATACAACAATCAGAGGCTGTATTAAAAAGTATGCAACAGTTTAAAGAATATTGTTACCCGTATTCTTTATTGGTTGCATATAATATGGTTCAATTGCTGACTCTATAGCAACCTATTTTTAGTATATTTCATCGCAATAATTTGGTCAAGATGCCAACCCGGAATCTTGTCAAATACTTATTGGTCTCATCTCACAAGGCTATTATGTTTCACTATACATGTTCAGCTAAATGCCACCGCAAGGTTAGGTTGATTTTTCCTTTATATAATGGTATTCTAGAATTAGAAAAGAAGCATAAGATTCCCTTATTTAAGGGAGGATTCGAATGAAACCAAAAGTGGTCCAGCTTATCCCTTTGTCACCACCCAAAGTCAATATACTATGTCGTATGAACCGTCTTGATTTTTCAAGGCGGTTTTTTGTTGTTATGTTTCAGAAAGGAGCATTTGTATGAAAAAAGCAAAGAATTCGTCTGTCGATAGGCAGAACACCAGTTGCTCGTCCCTTTCCATCAATCAGCACAAGGAGGAAACACTTATGAAAACAAATGAACATCCTATCGAACTGGTCCAGAAGTGCTGTGCCGAATACTATGATGGCAAGCCCGTAACAGAAATCAGCAAAGAAAATCAAGTGGCCCGCTGCACTATTTACCGATGGCTAAAACAATACAAAAACCTGTCACCGGATTTAATTCCCACCCAAAGAGCCCTCAGCGACCTGCGAAAAAAGCAGCAGCGGACGGAGCAGATCTGTCAAATTCTGAAAGCGGTTAATTGTACGGCTTCCGATCCGGTTTCGGTAAAGCTCTCTGAGTTGGAAAGACTTCTGGATCAGTATCCCATCCGGGTCCTCTGCGATGCCCTGGAAGTCAACCGCGGGACTTTCTACAATCACATGAAAAGCAAACAAGAACCTTCCCTTCGTACTCAGCGAAGGAAAGACCTTTCTGCGGCTGTCAAAGAGGTTTTTGAGGAAAGCCACGGGTTGTTCGGATCCGATAAAATTCTTGCCGTACTGCAAACCCAGGGATACAAAACCAGCAAAAAGACCGTCCTCGACATCATGCATGATCTGGGACTTTCCAGCTTCCGCACCACTGCTAAGGCAGATTACAAAAAATGGGTGAAGCTTCAGGGAAATCCCAATGTTCTAAACCGCCAATTCAACGTCAGTGCGCCCAACACGGCATGGGTGGGAGACTGCACCCAGTTTGCAGTGTGCGGCAAGAAATACCACATCTGCGCCATCCTGGATCTGTATGCCAGAAAGGTGATTGCCTACAAAATCTCTCCCCGGGCAAGCACCCAGTTGGTGACTGCCACCTTCAAGCAGGCCTTTGAGCAAAGGAAGCCCGGCAAAGATCTGATCTTCCACTCTGACCGGGGATGCCAGTATACCTCCCAGGCCTTCCGAACTCTTCTGCGCGATTACCATGTGACTCAATCCTTCTCCAAAGGGGGCACACCTTATGACAACGGCGTGATGGAGTCTTTCTTCTCCTCCCTGAAGCAAGAAGAACTGTACCGAAGCTCCTACCGGTCTGAAAACGAATTCAAGAAAAGGGTTTCCGAATATATGAAGTTCTACAATAAAAGGCGTCCTCATCGCGCCAACCAGTACAAAACACCGGATGAAGCGGAGAACGCCTTTAATGAAAAAAATACAGGCTGAAACTGTTGCAGAAGCTGGTTCAAATAAGGGGGCTTGAAGCTGTTTATGATCAAAAATGAGAAAGTTTGAATATTTGTGTCGCAGGAGGCCAAATGCCGGAAAACCCTGATATGACAATACAAAACGGGAGTCAAGTTTCGTCCGATCTCACCGGATCGTTCAGAACTTGACTCCCATTCAATATGGTTGCGGAGGCAGGATTTGAACCTACGACCTTCGGGTTATGAGCCCGACGAGCTACCGGACTGCTCCACTCCGCGATCTCTTGCACCCTCTTCTTGGGTGCTAAATTATCTTATCATATTCTGGGGCTTGTGTCAATACCGAAATTTTTGTGAAATCTATTTTTTCTACATGGTTTTTTCATCTCTGAAGCATACACTAAATAAAAGCCGTTTTTTAACCGCACAAACAGGAGTTTTTTCATGGATCTCACTTTTCTCTTTCTTGTCCTTGGCATTCTTGCCGCTGCTGCAACGCTGGTGGCCTACGCCTGCATTGTGGTGGGCGCACGCAGCGAACAGCCGCCTGACAGCTCCTTCTTTGCCAAAGACAACCGTCACAAACAATAAAAAACGCTTACACCCGTGTACGCTTATCCACCGGCGTGGAGAGAATGATCTGGCTGCTGGTCTGCCCCAGCTTCTGAAACCGGTTGATGAGATGCTCCAGCGCCGCAATGCCCGAGCAATGCACCTTCACGATGAAGCTGTGCGCCCCCGTGACATGGAAGCACTGCTGCACCCCTTCCTGCATCTCCGCCATGTTTAAAAAGCGGTCCCGGTCTGACGGGGACACGGAAATGCTGATGAGTGCGTCAATGGCGTTTTTGTCCGGCTTTTCGCCCAACACCACCGTATAGCCTTCGATGACGCCCCCTGCTTCCATACGGCGAATGCGCTCGCTGACAGCCGGGCTGGTGAGCGCCACCCGCTGAGCGATGTTCTTCACGGTCATGCGGCCGTCCTCTTCCAGCAAACGCAAAATTTTGCGGTCCAACTCATCCATTGATTTTCCCTCGCATACAACTTTCTAATGTTTTTAAGTTCAAATCACCGTTCAATTTTTTAAATAAGAATTAACTGAAAACCTTTCCCCTTTTCTTTATTATATTATCCTAAACCTGGTTTGTAAACAACAAAATAAAGCATTTTCAGGGGTATTGGTTTGACAAAATAAGCAAATTCGGTAAAATGATAACTGCAATAAAGATTTCACCTAAATTTATTTATACTTTCCCACCCCTCTATGCAAAAGGAGCCGCTGCAAAGCGGCTCCTTTTGCTTTACGCGTTTTTCTCCTGCAGATCGGGCGGGTTTGCGGGGGCTGCAGCGAAGGAAAGCGTCACCGTAAAGGCATCGCCCCGGATGGAAACCTTCAGCCGGCCGCCGAAGCTGTTCATAAAGCTTTCGGCAATGGACAGGCCCAAACCGCTGCCCTCGGTGGTGCGCGATTTATCCCCCCGGACAAACCGCTGAAGGATCTCCTCTTCGGTAAAATCCATCTCATAGCCCGCGGTATTGGTCAGCGACAGGCACACCTGATCGGGGCGGGATTCCACTTCCAGATAAATGCGGGTCCCCTGCAGCGAATAGCGCAGGGCATTGTCCAGAATGTTCTGCAGCACCCGGTACAGACGCCGGTTCTCGGCAAAGACCCAGGCGCTTTCCGGCAGCGTGGGACGCACGGGAATGCCCGCTTTTTCCACCGCGTCGCCCATATCCGCCAGCGTCTGATGCACGGCCATGACCAGGTCCAGCGGCTCCAGAATCACGGTTTCTTCGCCGCTGGTGGCTTTGGACAGGGTGAACAGGTCATTGACCGTATGGCTCAGCCGCTCGGATTTTCTGCGCAGGATCTTCACATAATCCGCGGCCTCGGCAGGCAGGTCCTGCTTTTCCAGCAGATCCAGATAGCCGATGATGCTGGTGAGGGGCGTTTTCAGGTCATGCGACACATTGGTGATGAGCTCCACTTTCATGCGCTCGCTTTTCAGGGCGCTGGCCAGGCTTTGCTTGACGCCCTCGTCCAGGCGGGCAATTTGAAGAGAGGTTTTATGCAGCGGGCTCTCCTCAGGCAGCGTGGGGCGAGTCTCCTGCCCCGACGCCGCGGCCTCCACCTGATCGGTGAGCGCATCCAGCGCACGGCCGTCCCGCGCCTGCATGACCAGCAGATACAGCATACCCGCCACGCACACCATGCCCAGCAGCAGGGCCGTGGCCAAAATCAACAGGCGGGCCCCAAAGAACACATACAAAAACAGACACAGAAGGACGCACAGCGTCATGCAGGACATTCCCGTCCACAGAATGCGGCTGACCGCCTGACGGCCCACCCGGCCGGAAACGCGCCAGGTTTCGCCCCGGCACAGCCAGGCGATGCCCCGGCAGATGTGGTGCAGGATGCTGTCGGCCCACAGACGGCCCGCTTTGGCCTTGCGGGCCAGGCTCAGCAGCAGCGCCAGCCCCACCAGGCCGATGGCTAAATCAATGGCCATCAACGCGTACGCCTGATCGCCGCGCAGGCTGTCGGACGTGACCAGCAGCGCCATCATCAGCAGCACAGCCAGGATGGCCTCGACCCCCAGCAGGATCTCGGTGGGCCAGCGGTCCACAAACAGCAGGTGCAGTTCGTTGTCCTGCCCGGTGCGGCCTGCCACGGCCAGCAGGTACACCACCAGAAGGCCGATGGCGGCCATCACAAACCAGAAGCTTTGCTGCCACTGCTGAACAAAGGCATAATCCCGGTCGTATTCCTCTTCCATCTGCTGCATATAGTCTTCGTCCATCACAAGGATGAGGTCATCTGCATTGCTCCAGCTGCTTATTCCGTACCACATCTGCCGCGTCTCCTCGGAGGTGCCGTCCGGAACGATGAGTTCATTCTCCGTATAACGATAGACCCAGTCGCCCCCGGCCCGGGCAATCTGTTCCAGGTCCCGGTCGCTGTTGGTCCAGACATCCTCTCCGGCGCGGATCAGATACTCGTAATGGATCTCGCCGTACACACGCCCCTCCTGGGTTACCACAGCACAGTCGTTGAGTGCCGACGCCACCACATTGACGTACCGGGTGGAATCGGTAAACTGCGGCTGGGTCGTATACACGTCACTCAGATCGATGCGCCGGACGGTCATGCCCAGACCCGCCAGCGCCACCAGCGCCGTGAGCACAAAGGCCAGAAACTTCAAAACCGGGCTGCGGCTAAATTTTTTCCATCTTGTAACCAAGGCCCCACACCACCTTCAAATAATTTGGATTTTTGGGATCGATCTCGATCTTTTCCCGGATGCGGCGGATGTGCACCATGACCGTATTTTCCACGCCGAAGCCCGGCTCGTTCCAGACGTGCTCGTAAATTTCCGACGCGCTGAACACGTGACCCGGATTTTCCATGAGAAACTGAACAATGCGGTATTCGGTGGCGGTCAGGCGCACCGGTTCGCCGTCCACCTCCAGAATTTTGGCCTGGGTGTCCAGGGCGAGGCCGCCCAGCTGGATCACGCCCGGCCGGGCGGGGGCGCCCGCCACCGTGCCCAGCGTCATGTAACGGCGCAGAAGTGCCTTGACCCGGGCGGCCAGTTCCATGGGATTGTAGGGTTTTGTCATGTAGTCGTCGGCACCGATGGACAAGCCGGCAATTTTGTCCGCGTCCTCGGTTTTGGCGCTGAGCAGCAGAATGGGCACGTTTTTCTCGCGCCGGACCTGCATGGTGGCGGACAGGCCGTCCATCCGGGGCATCATCACATCCAGGATGATGAGATGCACGGTCTGCTCGTGCAGGATCTCCAGCGCCTCCAGCCCGTCGTAGGCCCGCAGGACCCGATGGCCGTCCAGCTCCAGCAATTTGGCAATGGCCCCCACAATCTCCCGGTCGTCGTCCACGACCAGAATGGTCGCCTGTTCCATGATGCACCGCTCCTTCCGATGGTTTCAGGATACCTCATCTTTTTTACGCTGAGGGCAGGGAAAAACTTACGATTTTCTTAAAACAGCACAGAAAAAGCCCCGCATGGAATCCATGCGGGGCCATGGGGTCATTCCACGGGGTCTTCGGGCAGCTGGCTCTGGGCCACCGAGGAATCGGTGGGCAGGCTGTTGGCCAGATCGTCCATGACTTCCTGCGGCGCGGTCACCACAGATTCCGCCGCGACGGAAGAGCTGGAAGCAGTTTCCGGCTTCATCTCGCTGGCCACGATGGCCGACAGATAATATTCACCGTCGATTTTGGTGAAAATATAGTCCTGATACTTGGTGGGGGTGATGTCCATATTGGAGCTGAACTCGCCGCCCGCGCTGAAGGGAGACAGATATCCCACCGTGACGCGCTTGGTATCGCCCTCGCGCTTGATGCGCTCCACCTTGGGGAAATAGTCGTTGACCGCGCTGGTGACCGGCAGCAGATAGGCCTGCTTTTCGGCCACATACTCAAAGGTCATGCCGTGGTCCTCAAAGGTCTCGTAGGTGAACTTGAAGTCCGGGCCGTACAGTTCGGCGGCGGCCTTGTCGATGTCGATGGTGGGCAGGTACATGGCGCCCGTCTCGTCGTGTTCATAGCTGCTGGAATCGCCGATGCAGCTCCAGATCAGCGCGTTGAGCAGTGTGTTCTTGTTGGCTTCGTCCAGGCTGTCGAAGGGGGTGGGGTCCAGGGCCACCAGGTTGCGCAGCCGCAGCTCGTAGGCCTCTTTCTCCTCGGTGTCGTCAAACAGCGCCGCGCCCAGCTGAATGCCGCCGGACACCACGCTGAACAGGCCGATGACCACCAGAACGCAGACCACCGCGCCCAGCAGCTGCCGCAGACGGCGGCGCCGGCGCAGCGCGCTCAGCTCTTTGCCTTCAGGTTGTGTTGCCATAATGTTTCTCCTTCCGGGCTCAGCGCACCTGGCCGTCGCCCTCAATGATGTATTTGTAGCTGGTCAGCTCACACAGGCCCATGGGGCCGCGGGCGCCCAGCTTCTGGGTGGAAATGCCCATCTCGCAGCCAAGGCCGAACTCGCCGCCGTCGGTGAAGCGGGTGGAGGCATTGACGTACACCGCGGCCGAATCCACCCCGGCGCAGAAGGCGTCGGCAGCGGCGCGGTCCTGCGTGACGATGGCCTCGCTGTGGCCGGTGGAATGCGCGGCGATGTGCGCCACCGCCTCCTCCACGCTGCCCACCACTTTGACGGCCAGAATGTAGTCCAGGAACTCGGTGTCAAAGTCCCGCTCGCCCGCGGGCGTGCCGGGGATGATGGCCGCCGCTTCCGGGCACAGGCGAAGCTCCACATGCTTTTCGTCCAGCGCCTGTTTCAGACGCGGCAGGAACACGGGCGCCACGTCCCGGTGCACCAGGCACACCTCTTCGGCGTTGCACACCGAGGGACGGCTGGTCTTGGCGTTGTACACGATAGCCACGGCCTTGTCCAGGTCGGCGGCACGGTCCACATACACATGGCAGATGCCGGTGCCTGTCTCGATGCAGGGCACTTTGGCGTTCTCCACGCAGGCGCGGATCAGGCCTGCGCCGCCCCGGGGGATCAGCAGGTCCACCAGGCCGCGGGCCTCCATCAGCTGCGTCGCGCTGGCGCGGGTGGTGTCCTCCACCAGGTTGACCAGTGTTTCCGGCGCGCCGTTTTCCCGCAGCGCCGCGCGCAGGGCGGCCACGATGGCGGTGTTGGAATGGATGGCCTCTTTGCCGCCCCGCAGAACGCACACATTGCCGCTTTTCAGGGCAAGGGCCGCTGCGTCAGCGGTGACATTGGGCCGGCTTTCGTAAATGATGGCGATGACACCCATGGGCACCCGCACCTTGCGGATGACCAGGCCGTTGGGCCGGGTGATCTCACTGAGCACGTCGCCCACCGGGTCCGGCAGGTCGGCCACGGCACGCAGGCCCTGGGCCATGGCGGCCACGCGGTCGCCTGTCAGGCGCAGCCGGTCGATCATCACCGGGGCGATGGTGGCCCGGGCGGCCTCCACGTCCTGATCGTTGGCGGCCAGGATGTCTGCCTGATGCTGCACAAGGCTGTCCGCCATGGCCAGCAGAAGGCGGTTTTTCTCTTGGGTGGACAGGGCGGCCGCCGCACTCTTCGCGGCTTTCGCGCCCTGCAGCAGTTCCTGAGTGGTCATGGTTCACATCTCCTTTGCAAGAAACAACGTGCCCACGGTGACGCCGTCCACAATGTCGTACAGGCGGGTGGGGTCCTCGCCGTTGGCGATGATCATGGGCACCCCATGGGAAGTGGCCATTTTGGCCGCGCCCAGCTTGGTGATCATGCCGCCGGTGCCCTGCCGGCTGCCCGCGCCCCCGGCGGCCGCCTCCATCTCCGGCGTGATGTGTTCCACCACGCTGATGAGCTTGGCGTCCGGATGGGTGTGGGGATCGGCGGTGTACAGGCCGTTGATGTCGGACAGAAGGATCAGCAGGTCCGCCTGCACGCTGACGGCCACAATGGCGGACAGGGTATCGTTGTCGCCCACCTTGATCTCGGCGGTGCTGACGGTGTCGTTCTCGTTGATGATGGGGATGGCGCCCAGCTCCAGCAGGCGCTCCAGCGTGCGTTCGATGTTGTGGCGGCGCTCGGGGTCGTTCACGTCCTCGGCGGTCAGAAGGATCTGCGCCACGGTGTGGTTGTAATCGGTGAACAGCTTGTCATAGGTGTACATCAGTTCGCACTGACCGACGGCGGCCGCCGCCTGCTTGGTGGCGATGTCCGCGGGACGGCTTTGCAAAAGCAGCTTGCCCACGCCCATGCCGATGGCGCCCGAGGAAACCAGCACCACCTGATGGCCCGCGTTCTGCAGATCGGCCAGCGTCTTGCACAAAAGTTCCACACGGCGGATGTTCAGCCGCCCGGTTCCATGGGCCAGCGTGGATGTGCCCACCTTTACCACGATTCGCATCATTTTCCCCCCATTTTTCATCCTGCATATAGATATATAGTATACCATAGCTCGCGCGAGAAATCAAAAGGTTTGACGCAAACCGGTGTTTCGCCGTATAATGGGAAAAACTTTGCAAGGAGGCGGCCTCATGACCGATGTGCTTTCTACGCCCCGGCTGGTGCTGCGGCCCTTTGTGCCCGAGGACGGGGCGGAAATGTTCCGGGTGTGGGCCAGCGACCCGCAGGTGACCCGGTTTCTGCGCTGGACGCCCCACAAAGACGAGGCGGAGAGCCTGGCGCTGGCCCGGCAATGGGCCGCCGACCGGCAGGCGCACCAATGGGCCATTGTGCGCGGCTGCGACGGGCAGCTGATGGGCTCCATCGGCGTGGTGCCCGCCGAGGACGACCCCGCCCTGTGGGAGCCGGGTTACTGCCTGGGCCGGGACTTCTGGGGAAAAGGATACATGACCGAGGCGCTGGACGCGGTGGTGCGCCACCTGTTTGCAGACCACGGCGTTGACCGGCTGGGCTGCTGCCACGCCGCCGCCAACCCGGCCAGCGGCCGGGTGATGGAAAAGGTGGGCTTTCACTACACCCACGACGTGATGTGCCACAAGTTTGACGGGACGCCGCTTCCCTGCCGATCATACATTTTATACAAAGAGGAATATTTAAGCAAATTATGACAGAAGACGGAATGATGAACGTTGTGCTGTTCGGGCTGGACCTGGGCGCGTACGACATGGACAAAAGCATGGATGAACTGGCGGCGCTGGCCCAGGCCAACCACATGGTGGCGGTGGCCCGGCTGGTGCAGAAGCGGGATGTGCCGGAGAGCGCCACCTATCTGGGCGAAGGACGGCTGGCCGAAGGGCGGCTGCTGTGCATGAACCTGGGCGCGGAGTGCGCCATTTTCGATGCAGAGCTGTCGGGAAGCCAGATCCGCAATCTGGAGCAGATTCTGGAAGTGCCGGTGATGGACCGGACCATGCTGATTCTGGAAATTTTTAAAAACCGCGCGGTGACCAACGAGGGCAAGCTGCAGACCGAGCTGGCCACGCTGCGCTACCGGCTGCCGCGGCTGGCCGGGCTGGGCGAGAGCCTGTCCCGTCAGGGCGGCGGCGGTGCGGGCGGCGGCGGCGCGCGCCGCGGTGCGGGCGAAAGCAAGCTGGAGTACGACCGGCGCCATGTGCGCCGGCGCATCGAAGCGCTGAGCCAGCGGCTGGAAGAGATGGAGCGCCGCCGGGAACAGACCCGCAAAAGCCGCCGGAAAAGCGGCGTGCCGGTGGTGGCGCTGGTGGGCTACACCAACGTGGGCAAGTCCAGCCTGCTGAACCGGCTGTGCGGGGCCGATGTGCCCGCCCAGGACATGCTGTTTGCCACGCTGGACCCCACGGCCCGGCGGCTGACCCTGCCCTCGGGCCTGACGGTGGTGGCGGTGGACACGGTGGGTTTTGTGAGCCGCCTGCCCCACGGGCTGGTGGAGGCCTTCAAGAGCACGCTGGAAGAAGCCGCCTATGCGGACGTGATTGTAAAGGTGTGCGACTTGTCCGACCCCGAGGCATCCCAGCAGCTGACGGTGACGGACCAGGTGCTGGACTCGCTGGACTGCGGGGACATTCCCCAGCTGACGGTGTACAACAAGTGCGACCGGGCGCCGGGCGCCACGCCCTTTGACACCAGTGCCATCTGCACCAGCGCGGCCACCGGCTACGGGATGGACGCCCTGCTGGCCCGGCTGGACCAGGTGCTGGCGGACCGGGTGCGCCGGGTGGCGGTGCTGCTGCCCTACGACAAGCTGGCGCTGGCGGGGCACATCCGCGCCCAGGGCACCATGCTGACCGAGGAGTACCGGCCGGAGGGCGTGTACTGCGAAGGCGTGGTGAAGGCGGCGGACCTGCACCTGTTCGTGCCCTATTTTGCGGACTAGTGCCCGAACCGAAAAGTTTTGCTTGCAAATTTGCCGCGGCTGTGGCATACTGCTGAAAGGGAATGAAGTTCTCCCCTGGCAATCGGCCAAAACCGCTTTTCAAAGCTGATGACTTCTGTGATCTTGGAATCGCAGGGGGCATTGGCTTTTTTTGTTCCCTGCAAAAGGAGGAACCGTATGTTATTTTCTCTGGCGCTGATTTTTCTGTGCGGCATGGGGCTGGGCAGCCTGTTTCAAAAGCTGAAGCTGCCCGCGCTGCTGGGCATGCTGCTGACGGGCATTCTGCTGGGCCCCTCTGTGCTGAACCTGCTGGACGGGTCCATTCTGGCGGTCTCGGCCGACCTGCGGCGGATCGCTCTCATCATCATTCTGACCCGGGCGGGGCTGAACCTGGACCTGGCGGACCTGAAAAAAGTGGGGCGGCCCGCGGTGCTGCTGTGCTTTGTGCCCGCCAGCTTTGAAATTCTGGGTGCTTTGGTGCTGGCGCCCCGCCTGCTGGGCCTGAGCCTGACCGAGGCCGCGGTGCTGGGGGCGGTCATCGCGGCGGTGTCGCCGGCGGTGGTGGTGCCCAAAATGCTCAAGCTGATGGACGAGGGCTACGGCACCCGGCAGAGCATTCCCCAGATGATTTTGGCGGGCGCATCGGTGGATGACGTCTTCGTGATCGTTCTGTTCACGTCCTTCACGGGACTGGCGGCCGGCGAGGGCGTGGCGGCGCTGGACTTTGCCAAGATCCCCACCTCCATTGTGCTGGGGGTGGCGGGCGGCGTCGCCTGCGGCTGGGTGCTGGCGGAACTGTTCCGGCGGGTCCACATGCGGGACAGCGCCAAAGTGGTGCTGCTGCTGAGCACGTCCTTTCTGCTGGTGACGCTGGAAGACGCCCTGCCCGGGCCGGTGAGCTTTTCCGGTCTGCTGGCGGTGATGGCCATGGGCATTGCCCTGCAATACCGCCGGGGCCAGGTGGCGGCGCGTCTGTCGCAGAAATACGCCAAGCTTTGGGTGGCGGCGGAGCTGCTGCTGTTCGTGCTGGTGGGCGCCGCGGTGGATGTGGGCGCTGCGGCCGAGACCGGTCTTGCGGCCGTGGGGCTGATTTTCGGGGCCCTGTGCTTCCGCATGGTGGGGGTGCTGGTGTGCACCCTGGGCACCCGGCTGACCGGCCGCGAACGGCTGTTCTGCATGCTGGCCTACACGCCCAAAGCCACGGTGCAGGCGGCCATCGGCTCGGTGCCGCTGGCCATGGGGCTGGCCTGCGGGCAGACGGTACTGGCCGTGGCGGTGCTGGCCATTCTCATCACCGCGCCCCTGGGGTCGGTGGCCATCGAAAGCACCTACCGGCGGCTGCTTCAAAAAGAATAAAAAGAGCCGGTCAGGCAATGCCTGACCGGCCTTTTTTCATTGACAGCACTTGCGACACAAGCCGCAAGCCTTTTCCTCAGAACAATCCGCTGATGACACCGTTCTCATCCACGTCGATGCCTTCGGCCGCCGGTTTTTGGGGCAGGCCCGGCATGGTCATGATGCTGCCCATGACCGCTACCACGAAGCCCGCGCCCGCGGACAGGCGCAGCTCCCGCACGGTCATGGTAAAGCCGTCGGGCGCCGCCAGCAGTTTGGCATTGTCGCTGAAGGAATACTGGGTCTTGGCGATGCACACCGGCAGCTTGTCGTAGCCGGCGTCGGCCAGCTCCCGCAGCTGCTTCTGGGCCGCGGCGGAGAAAACCACCTCTTTGGCGCGGTAAATGTTGCGGCACACCGCGCGGATCTTATCGGCCACAGGCAGATCGTCGGCATAGGTGAAGTGCACGGGCCGTCTGTCCAGAATGCCCAGCACGTCCTCGGCCAGCTCCAGGCCGCCTTCACCGCCCTTTGCAAACACCTCGCTGAGGGCGCAGGGCACGCCCAGGCCCGCGCAATAGTCCCGCAGGAACTGGTGCTCTTCCGCAGAGTCCGTGGGGAAGGCGTTGATGGCCACGCACACGGGCATGCCGAACTGCTTCTGCATGTTCTCCACGTGCCGGGCCAGGTTGGCGCTGCCGGCTTCCAGATATTCCAGATTGGGCACGCCCAGCTGCTCTTTGGGGCAGCCGCCGTGATGTTTCAGCGCCCGCACGGTGGCCACGACCACCACCGCCGCGGGCGCGATGCCCGCCATGCGGCACTTGATGTCCAGGAATTTCTCGGCGCCCAGGTCCGCGCCGAAGCCCGCCTCGGTGACCACATAGTCCGCCAGCTTCATGCCCAGCTTGGTGGCGATGACGCTGTTGCAGCCGTGGGCGATGTTGGCGAAGGGGCCGCCGTGGACCAGCGCGGGGGTGTGTTCCAGCGTCTGGACCAGGTTGGGGTCAAAGGCGTCCTTCAGCAGAGCGGCCATGGCGCCCGCCGCGCCGATCTGACCGGCGGTGACGGGTTCGCCCGCGTAGGTATAACCCACCACGATGCGGGCCAGGCGCTCTTTCAGGTCCTTCAGGTCCGTGGCCAGGCAGAAAATGGCCATGACCTCGCTGGCCACGGTGATGTCGAACCCGTCCTCGCGGGGGGTTCCGTTCACCTTGCCGCCCAGCCCGTCGGTGATAAACCGCAGCTGGCGGTCGTTCATATCCACGCAGCGCTTCCAGGTGACGCGGCGCGGGTCGATGTTCAAAGCATTGCCCTGATAAATGTGGTTGTCCACCATGGCCGCCAGCAGGTTGTTGGCCGCGCCGATGGCGTGCAGATCGCCGGTGAAATGCAGATTGATGTCCTCCATGGGCACCACCTGGGCGTAGCCGCCGCCGGCCGCGCCGCCCTTCACGCCGAACACGGGGCCCAGGCTGGGCTCCCGCAGCGCCAGAATGACCTTTTTGCCCATGCGGTGCAGCGCGTCCGCCAGGCCCACGCTGGTGGTGGTTTTTCCCTCACCCGCGGGCGTGGGGCTGATGGCCGTGACCAGAATGACCCGTGCGTCGGGCTTGTCCGCCATGGCCTTCACCAGACGGTGATCCACCTTGGCCTTGTACCGGCCGTAAGGGATCAGTTGTTCTTCGGCCAGACCCAGTCGCTGGGCGACGGCGCCGATGGGCTCCATCACGGCCTCCTGTGCGATTTGAATGTCGCTTTTCATGGCAATGCTCCTTCTTTCTTTGGAATGTTTCCGGCTTTTTTCATCTTACCAAATTGAGCGGACAAATACAAGCCGTGGCCGTGCGCTGTGCGTTGACTTTTGAGCGGGGCAACGGTACAATAAGGACAGGAATACCTGCGGAGCAAAACGGTGTTTTTCCGTGGAAATGAGGTTTTTAATGAACATTCAGATCATTGTTGACAGCTGCTGTGACGTGACCGACGCCTTGCGCAACGTGCTGAGCCTCTCGCTGGCCAGTTTGAAAATCACCGTGGGGGAACATTTTTACGAGGACGACGGCACCATTGACACGGGTGTGCTGGTGGCGGACATGAAGGCCTGCCGGACCGCCCCGACCACGGCCTGCCCCTCTCCGGAAGAATACGCCGCCCTGATGAGCCAGGCCGATGCCAGTTTGGTGGTGACGCTGTCCAGCAAGCTGTCCGGCAGTTACAACGCGGCCTGCGTGGGCCGGGACCTTGCCCTGGAAGAGTCCCCCGAAAAGAAGATCCATGTGTTTGATTCCGAGAGCGCGTCCGCGGGCGAGACCCGCATTGCTCTGCTGCTGCGGGACATGATCGACGGCGGCATGGGCTTTGAGGAGATCGTGGAAAAGGCCACGGCCTTCATTGCGAATATGAAAACCCACTTTGTGCTGGAGGACCTGGGCAACCTGGTGAAGAACGGCCGCATTTCCCGCACTGCGGGCTTTGTGGGCACCATGCTGAACCTGCGCCCCATCATGGGGGAAAACGGCCACGGCGAGATCATCCCGCTGGAAAAAGTGCGCGGCACGGCCAACGCCATGCGCCGTCTGGTGGAACTGGTGGCCGAGGAGACCGACCATCTGCCCGCGGCCAGCAAACTGCTGGTGCTGAGCCACTGCAACTGCCAGGAGCGGGCCATGCAGCTGAAAAAGGCCTTTTTGGAACGATGCGCCGTGTTCAAGGACGTGATCGTGGTGCCCACGGGCGGGCTTTCCACGGTGTACGCCAACGACGGCGGCATTGTGATCGCATTTTAAAAAAGAAAGCGCGTTCCCTTCAGCAGGGAACGCGCTTTTTTATGCAGATCGGCACCGGCGGCAGGCCCGGCCGGTCGGAAAACAGCTCCACTTCCACCTGATACCGGCTGGAAGGAAGGTCCCGGACAAAGGCCAGCACGGCGTCCCGCTCCACGGTGCCCTGCCGGCCGCCCGCATAGGCGCACACGGTCAGCACGCCGCCCGGGCGCAGCAATTCCAGCGCGGTTTTCAGCGCCGGAATGCTGGTTTGGGGCACGGTGAACACCCCGTGGTCCGCGCCCGGCAGATAGCCCAGATTGAACACCGCGCCGTCCACGGTGCCCGGCCGGGCATAGTGCGCCAGGTTGGCGTGGCTGTCGCACACCACCTGCGCCTGCCCGTACCCCAGCGACGCAAGCCGCTGCCGGGTGGCCTGCACCGCCGCGGGCTGAATGTCCATGGCCAGCACCCGGCCCGTGGGGCCCACCAGGCCGCACAGAAATGCGGTGTCGTGCCCGTTGCCGGCGGTGGCGTCCACCGCGAACATGCCCGGACCCAGGTGCTGCGCCAAAAAGCCGTGAACGATGCTGAGGGCATTGCGCTGAACGGGGGCGCAGCGCACCAGCTGCCCGTCCTGGGGCTGAAAACCGAATTTTTCCAAAAAAGGGCGCAGAGCCGCACTGTCCGGCGCGGTCAGCCGCTCTTTGGGGCCGATGCCGCTCTGTTTCAGCGCCTGCCGGTACAGGTAGGTGCCGTAGCCCTTGCGCCGCCAGGCCTCCTGGACCCAGATGCCCGTGAGGCGGCCGGGTTCCAGCGTCAGCCAGCCCAGCACCAGGCCGTCCCGCACCAGTTCAAACCGGTCTGTTTCTCTTCGCACCGAGAGCATGCGGCTCTCCCCCTTTCGGTCAAAAAGGCCCCGGCATGCGCCGGGGCCGATGGTTTATTTCAGGCTGCGCCAAAAGCCGTACTGACTTTTGGAAAAACCGCGCTTTTCCAAAAACTCCTGGCTTTTGATGTTGACGCGGGGACAATAGGCATACACGCTGGAGCAGCCGATGGTCTTCAGGTGGGTGGTCACGCTGAGCAGCATGCCCCCGCCGATGTTGCGGCCGCGAAAGGCGTCCTTCACATAAAAGTCGTTGATGTAGCCCACATTGGCGCACTGACACAGAGACATGCGCACCTCCACGTCGGCGAAGCCCACGGCCTCAGCCCCGTTGTAGGCCAGCACCACCCGGCGGCCGGGCTGGTCCAGCGCCGTCTGCAAATGGGCCAGAAACACCTCTTTGTCCACCGGTTCCTGCCGGTAGGCACAAACCAGTTCATACAGTTTTTCCCCTTCTGAAAGGGTGACATTGCGCACAATCATCCTCGCCGTCTCCTTTCTCAGAACGAGATCAAATGGCCGGTGAAACCATAGATGGCCAGCGCCAGAATGCCGATGTACAGCAGCGTGACCGGCAGGCCGCGGAAGGTGGCGGGCACGTCTTCGTTGTCCAGCTTGCGGGCGCCTTCGCGCACCACCAGAACCGCCAGCACATAGCCCACGCCGCTGCCCAGGGCAAAGCCCATGGTCTGCAGCAGATCAAAATGGCGCGTGGTGCCGATGAGCAGCGTGCCCAGAATGCAGGTGTTGAACGTGGCCATGGGAAGCACGGCCACAATGTCCTTTGCGCCCGACGAACGGAACAGCAGCACCACCAGCAGCAGCACGATGAAAAAGGCCACGGCGCTGCACATGACCAGGACCAGCGGCCGGACATAAGTGCTGTACCACTGTTCGCTGAGCCACAGGTTGACAAAGTACGCCATGGGTGCGCTGATGAGCTGAACGCTGCACAAGAGCACGCCGAAGGTGAGCGAGTCCACTTCGGGGTCGTCCGCCAGCTTGACAATGCGGGAGACGCCCAGTGCACGGGTGAACACGGCGTTCTGGGCGAACACGCCCACCACCGCGTAGAAGAAGAAGGGTCCGAGCGCTTTTAAAACTTCTGTCATGCCTGCTGCTTCGCCCCCAGTCCCATCTGTCGTTTCACAATGTTCACGCCGCCGCGCCAGACCACAATAATGAATGCCAGCACGATAAAGCCGCCGCTGGGCAGCTGCGCCATGGGGAACAGCGGCGTTTTCAGCAGCGTATGGCCGAGCACCGCCCCCGTGCCCAGAAACTCGCGCAGAACGGCGGTGACATACATGGCCATCACGTATCCGGCAGTGGTGATGATGCCCTTGCGGAAAGCAGTGTGGATGCGCTCGCGCTGAGGCCGCTCATACCGTTTCAGAATAATGGGGTCCGCCACCAGCAGGGGCAGGTACAGACCCAGAAGGGTGATGTCCGCACTGGTGAACAGATGCTCCATCACCCAGATGACGCCCACGTACACCGCCGCGCTGGTGACGGCATACGTCAGCCCGCGGAAGCGGAAGTAGGAAAACCGGCTGAGAAACGCCGCGATGACCCGGGTGGGCGTCAGCAGCAGTGCCACCGCCACCGCCAGCATGGTGGCGTTTTTCACATTGATGGCCGCCACCACCAGCGGCGCAAGGCCCAGGCCCTGCATGACCACCGGGTTGTTGAGCAGAATGCGGTCCCGTTTGACTTTGCGGGCCAGCTCATGGTCGACTTCCGGTTTCATGGGATCGATGTTCATGAGCTCACCTCCTCACGGCGCACACGGCTTGCGAACAGGCGGTCCAGATAGCCTGACAGAGCGTTGACGCACAAAATGGCAAAGCAGACGCCCGTGTCATAGGTGCCCACATAGCGGAACGTCATGGTCATGACGCCCAGAAGAATGCCGTACACCAGATGGGCCCGCCGGTTTTTGGGCCGGGTGACCCGCTCGTTGATGAGGAACACCGAGGCGTACAGAAGCGCGCCGGTGAGCAGCTCATACTTCACCGACTGATAGCGCACATACAGATGCTCCCAGGGCACGGCAAGGCCGATGTTGTCGATGCGGGGGAAGAAGAAGGCCACCAGGGCGCAGGCGCCCAGAAAGCCCACGGGAATGGCAAAGTCAATGTCCCGGCGCATCCACAGGTACATGGCGCAGGCCAGCACCACCAGCAGCGCCGTGGTGCCCATGGGGCCGGCGTAGTTGCCCAGCACCAGGTTCAGCGCGCGCACGTTGGGCGTGCCGCCCGCCTGCAGGCTGTGGGCCGCGCTTTCCACCATGGTGGCCTCTGCGGTGGAAAACACCGACATGGTGGTAAAGGGCACCGGATAGGTGAACACCTGGCTGGGCCAGGACACCGCCGCCACCGCATAACCCACCGCCGACGGGTTGAAGGGATAGTGGCCGTAGCCGCCGAAGGGCGCCTTTGCCACCAGAACCACCGTCATGCTGGTGATGACCACAATGTAATAGCTGAGCGTTGCGGGCATCAGCATCAGCATCACCAGCACCGCCGGAATGCTGCTGTTTTCGGTTCGGTCATGGGGCCGGCCCCGCAGCCAGGCCACCAGACGGTCGCAGAACGCGGCCGTGATGCTGCCGACCAGGCACATCACCGCCGGGCGCGCGCCGTACAGATAACAGGATACCGCCAACAGGGGCAGCATCATCCAGACAATGTCCCGGTTCTGCTCCCGCGGGGACAGCGGCCCCAGCGGCAAACTCGTCTCCGAGCTCATAGCTTCGCCTCTTTCTGTGAAAAATTCATTCGCAGGCGCTGCGGATGGCCGCCATGGCAGCGGCCGGGTCCTTGGCGCAGAACACCGCGCTGCCCGCCACCAGCACAGTGGCGCCCGCCCGGGTGCACAGGGGTGCGGTGGCCTCGCCGATGCCGCCGTCCACCTCGATCTCCAGCTCCAGGCCGCGGCGCAGCGCCTCGGCGCGGATGGCCGCGATCTTGTCCACGGCGGCGGGCATGAACTTCTGCCCGCCGAAGCCGGGCTCCACGCTCATGACCAGCACCATCTCCAGGCGGTCCAGATACGGGAACACCGCCTCGGCCGGGGTGGCCGGCTTGATGCACAGCGCCGCTTTGGCGCCCGACGCATGAATGGCGTCAATGGTCTCATCCACGGGGCTGTCCGCCTCGATGTGGAAGGTGATCAGGTCCGCGCCCGCGTCCCGGAAGGTCTGCACGTATTTCAGCGGGTCCTTGATCATCAGATGCACGTCGTAAAAAGCATCCACCGCGCTGTGCAGGCATTTGAGCACCGGCACGCCCAGAGACAGGTTGGGCACAAACTGCCCGTCCATCACGTCAATGTGCAGCCAGTCCGCGCCGCCGTCCAGCACGTTTTGGCAGTCTCTGCCCAGATTTGCGAAATCCGCCGAAAGGATCGACGGGGCGATCTTTACCATAGAAAACACCTCGTGTTTTTTAAAAACTGTTGTACTATTATACGCCTTTTGCCCTCAAAAGGCAAATTCAGGGCGTGCTTTCCAGCAGATTGGCCGTGATGGCCACCGTTTTTCCGTTGCTGTGTTTATAAATTTGCAAATCGATGGTGTCGCCGCTTTTCTTTTCTTTCAAAATCTCCTGCAGGTCCGCGGTGGCGGTCAACTCGCGGCCGTCGGCTTTCAGGATCACGTCGCCGGCCGTCACGTCATGGTTCACCAAATCGCTTTCGGGCAGCACCTCGGCAATGTACAGGCCATGGGCGGGCAGGCCCCGCTCCGGTCCGGTGACCGAGGACAGCGCGATGACCGTGACGCCCAACGTCATGCGGTCTTTCACATAGCCGTAGGCGATCAGGTTCTGGACCACGGGCTGCGCGTCGGAAATGGGAATGGCAAAGCACAGCCCCTCGTAATCCGAGCCGCTGAGTTTGGCCGAGCTGATGCCGATGACCTGACCGTACCGGTTCACCACCGCGCCGCCGGAGTTGCCGGGGTTGATGGCCGCATCCGTCTGGATGAGGTTCATGGTGATGACGCTTCCGTCGGACATCTGGATGGGCACCTGCCGGTTCAAGCCGGAGACGATGCCCTGGGTGACGGTGCCCGCCAGGCGGCCCGCCGCGTTGCCGATGACCACGGTGCGCTCGCCCACCTGCAGCGTGTCGGAGTTGCCGAAGGTGGCGGGGACCAGGTCCTCGGCTTCGATTTTGATGACCGCCAGATCCGACTGGGTGTCCTGGCCGATGATGCGGGCGGAAAACTCCCGCCCGTCGTTGAGGATGACGCTCAAATCGCTGGAATCTTCCACCACGTGGGCATTGGTGACAATGAAGCCTTCCTCGTTGAGGATGACGCCGCTGCCGTAGGCCGCCACCGAAAGACTTTGCGGCATGTACACGTTGATGCACACCACGCTGGGGCCCACCTGCTGGGCGATCTGCGTGGTGGGCAGGCCGTCGTCCATGTCTTCGGGCAGCTCCTGCAATTCAAAGGCGGGGGCGTCTTCGCCCGCACCGGCGGGCGCCTGTTCCCCGATGCGGAAGGGGTCTTTGCCCTGCCACAGAAGCACAGCCGCAGCGCTGACCAGCACCACCGCTGCCAGTGCCAGGCACAAAAGCGTGATGATCAGCGGCGCGCGGCCCCGTTTGGGCGCGGGGCGCGGCACATATTCATACTGCGGCGGCTGCCAGCCGTCCCGCCGCGGGTCCTGCCAGGACCCGTTGGGCTGTTCCATCATGAATCCCCCTTCTCTTCCTCGGGTTTTGACCGGGTTTGCTTTTGCTTGTTTTTCTCCTGCACGGCCACGGGCAGCGTAAAGTTGAACTGGCAGTACTCGCCCTCTTTGCTCTCGGCCCAGATGTTGCCGCCGGACAGGTTGATGAGCACCTTGCAGATGTGCAGGCCCAGACCGCTGCCCATGGTGTTCAGCCCGCGGCTTTTGTCCTCTTTGTAGAAGCGGTCAAACACATAGGGAAGCGCGTCGGCGCTGATGCCGGCGCCCGTATTGCGGATGCCGACCGTGACCATGCCCCGCGCCTGGGTGACGGAGAAGCGGATCTCGCCGCCCACGTTGCAGAACTTGATGGCGTTGTCCACAATGTTGTAAATGACCTGATAGACCAGGTCCTCGTCTGCGTAGACCATGGTTTTGGTGGGCGCAAAACCGCTGATCTGGATCTTGTTGGCCTCCAGCCGCTGTTCAGCGCCGAACACCACGCTGGTAATGCTCTCCCAGATGTCATAATTGCGGGCGTTGACCTGATATTCCCCTGCCTCCAGCTTGGTGATGTCCAGCATGTTTTTGATCAGGCGGGTCAGGCGGCCCACTTCCTCGGAGACGATGCCCAGGTAATGGTCCCGGCTTTCCGGCGGGATGGTGCCGTCCAGCATGCCGTCGATAAAGCCCTTGATGGTGGTCATGGGGGTGCGCAGCTCGTGGGCGATGTTGCCCATGAAGCTGTGGCGGGAGGAATCGATCTTCTCCAGGTTGGCGGCCATGTTGTTGAAGGTGACCGCCAGCTGGGCCAGCTCGTCCTCGCCCTCCACGGGGACCCGGGCGGAGAAGTCGCCGCTGCCGAACTTTTTCGCCGCGTCGGAAATGCGGCGAAGAGGCGTGGTCATGCGGGAAGTGAGCACGATGGACAGCACGCTGGAGACCATCAGCATCAAGCCGGCCGACAGAATAAAGGTGGACAGAAGGTTGGCCACGTATTCACTGAGGGTCTGGGCGTCGGACGCGGCGAAGGCATAGCCCTGCACCTGGCCGTTTTCGTCCAGCATGGCCTTGCCCGCCACGTAGCAGCGGTTTTCCAGCAGGCCGTTCAGGGTGCCCAGTTCGGTGTACACGCCGCCCCGCGCCTGGGCCATGGCTTTGGCGGGCAGCATCTCGCCCAGATAGTGGGACGGGTCCGCGGCGCTGCACAAAATGATGCTGCCCTGTTCGTCGGTGAAGAAGATCATGGTGCCGGTGGCCCGGGAGGTGATGACGATGCCCCGGGTCACGTCTTCCACGCGCTCGTTTTCGGTGTCGGCGCGGCCGGCAGCCTCTTTCATGACCAGAATGGTGTTGTCCACGGTCTGCAGAAGCGTGGCCTCGTTCTCGGCGCGGAAGTACCCCATGGACAGGTACAGCTGGATGAAGCCCATCAGCGCAATGCTGCACAAAAGCAGAATGGCGGTGGAATAAAAATACCGGGTGGTGATGCTTTTTCGCATACGATCACTCTTTTACTTCAAACTTATAGCCCACGCCCCAGACGGTTTTCAGGCTCCACTGGTCGCTGGTCCCCTCCAGCTTTTCGCGCAGGCGCTTGACGTGCACGTCAATGGTGCGGGAGTCGCCGTAGTATTCAAAGCCCCACACCTCGTCCAGCAGCTGGTCCCGGGTGAACACCCGGTTGGGGTGGCTGGCCAGGTAGTACAGAAGCTCCAGCTCCTTGGGGGGCGCGTCCACCACGTTCCCCTTCACCTTCAGCTCGTACCGGGTCAGGTCCACCGAGAGGTTGTCGTAGGAGATGACCCCGTCCGGCGCGGCCTGGGCCGGCACGCAGCGGCGCAGCACCGCCTTGATGCGCGCCACCACTTCCTTGGAATCAAAGGGTTTCACCACGTAGTCGTCGGCGCCCAGCTCCAGGCCCAGCACCTTGTCGAAGGTCTCGCCCTTGGCCGTCAGCATGATGACCGGGGTGTTGTCCACGGCGCGGATCTTGCGGCACACCTCCCAGCCGTCCATTTTCGGCATCATGATGTCCAGCAGGACCAGGTTCGGTTTTTCTTTTTCAAAAGCCGCAAACGCCGCCTCGCCGTCGTTGGCGATGCAGGTGGTGTATCCCTCTTTTGCAAGATACAGCCGCAGCAGCTCGCAGATGTTTTTATCGTCGTCCGCAATCAGAATTTTTTCATTGGCCATGTCGCCGCACTTCCTTTCCCCTTGCAGTTCGCATTATTTCTATTATAACGGATAAATGTGTACAAAAAAAGACTTTCGCCCCGGGCAAAGAATTTTGTGCGCGCGCGTTGCGCCCGGCCGGTTCTTTCTGTATAATAGGTAGGAATACACGCGCAGCGCGCTGCAAGAAAAGAAAAGAGGAATTCATCACTATGAAGCTCGGTATCGTGGTTCACGTTCCTTTTTTCGAAATCTCCATATAAATCCATGAAACACCACAAAATGGCATTATAATGCGGCTTTTTTCGCCTTCAAAAATATATAAGTCAATATAAGCCGCATAAAGTCGCATGAGAAAATGGTGTAAAAATGGTGTAGAGGACACAAAATGGTGTATAACACACCGACCGCAACAACTCACTGAGCCAGTGCAACAAACTTGAATATTTTCATCGAGAGCCAATCCCAATTTTCTGGGGTTGGCTTTTCTTTTTCCAGAGTAGTCAAAGGAGGATTTGCAATGAAACAGGGCGTTTTGGTTTACGATCGAGAGAATGACCGCATCGATATCCGCTTCGGATTGGAGGACTATTATGGGGGCCTGCACTGCGGCACGACTTTCGACGTTCTAATTGGTCGCCGGTGGATACCCACCCGAATTGAACTGGGGAGAGTCTGGTATCTGGTCGGCATAAAAACAAGTAACCTGGAGGGGTTAAGAGTCCGCATCTAAACACACCGTTCCAAAGATCATCACACCAAACCTGCAATCAGGAGGAACCATGACATGAAGTGCCTGCTTAAATATCGTTGGGTCAAGCTTCCCAGAGCCCAACTCCCCCAGGGCAAGGGCGTATTGGGTTATTGGAGCAGACTCGCGGCTCGGGCAGCATTCAGAAAAGGCACGGCATGTTATTGTGGCTATCACAATGAAGTTGTGCCCGGAATGTGGTCTGGTGGAATCGTCGGCCTAAAAAGCATCCTCGGAGTTCGCCGACGTGCTCAGGCGCTTCAGATTATGGATCAGCTACAATCGCTCGGTTATATAAGGTATAGCCTGGATCAGAAGACCAAACGATTGGATTACCAGATCTGCGACTGGGTCATCAGCTGCTCCGGCCAGGGATGCTC
The DNA here is from genome assembly GCF_040096265.1 of Ruthenibacterium intestinale. Classification (NCBI taxonomy): domain Bacteria; kingdom Bacillati; phylum Bacillota; class Clostridia; order Eubacteriales; family Oscillospiraceae; genus Ruthenibacterium; species Ruthenibacterium intestinale. Next base: position 65,165 of record NZ_JBBMFA010000111.1, on the reverse strand, counting down.
AGCCGGAACAGTATATGCCACAGATGGGTATGGTTTCCTCTGCCTCCCGCGCAATATCACACAGAGGCTTGTCAAGCATAACTACAAATTTGAAGAAGCAGACGCATTGCTGGATCTATGGTGCCACACAACATGGCAGGATTCACGCAATGCGTTTTCTTTTTTAGCGCCGGCAGTCCAGTTTGGTGAATACGGAGCAGTTCTGACACTTGAATACCTCGGTCAACGCTGGGGCTGGGAACGGACTAAGGTCTGGAGGTTTTTCAGAAAACATGAGGGTGCCTTTCCTCTTTACCGTCTCCCCGGCTCCTTTGGGTGCCTGGTATTCAATTCCCTGTATCCGACCGAACCCTATTCTGAATTGCCGAAACAGGCCGATGTTGAACGCATTTTGACCAAAATACGCATTATGGGGCAGAATACGCACATTTCTGGCACAGACCATGCCCGTCTTTGCAAGATGGTTTTGTGGTATAGCAGACAACTAAGCGGTGAACCGAGCTGCGTCCCAGCACAGGATGAAATTGCTCGCGTTGCAGTTTCGCACTCTATTAAATACGCGTATTTTTCTCTGTGTTGGAATTGCAAGAATTGTATGTTTGACTGCAGTGAGTGTGAAGTTTTATCGAAAGCACCTGAATCGTTTTTCAACGATCGACAAGATAAGGAGGATTATCATGGCCAAACAACCGATTGCCGAAAAGGCATTATACGAACAAGAAGAACAGCAGATACAAGAAAAGTCCGATGCTTTCATCCGAATTTTGACGCAGCGAGGAATTCTGGGAAACGATCAGATCAAGGACGAACGGATTCGACAAGCCCAGCAGGAAAAGCAGCGCCGTATGTATCACAACACAAGGCTGCTCCTGGAACAATACCGGAATATCGCATGGGCGCTGGAATGTTTCCCCGATACGATTGCTGCGGAACTGGATCACCCGCTGGGGGATCTGGACTCTCTGCTCGGCAAGATGGATCTGGAAATGGGTCTTGGGAACCGCAAACTGGAGAGTCGTCTGGAAAGCGTAAAAAAGTCCCGTTTGTTGCTGGATCGGGTCAACGAGGCTCTGACTGTTCTGAAACGAAAGCCTGACAATGGCCCCAAAATGTATGAACTCATCTACCAAACCTATCTGGCCCCCGAAAAACTGAGCCATGCTGACCTGCTGTACCGGCTTGACATCTCCTCACGTCACTATTACCGGCTTCGTCAGCAGGCCATCACCATTCTGTCAATTCGTTTGTGGTCCGCTCCTTCCAACGAGGTTGATTCCTGGCTTGAAATTCTCACATTGCTTGAAAGCCTTTGATGAAAATGTGATGGCAAAGAAAAAGGCACAAAATTGGCAAGGTGGGCGCCGATGACATGTAAAAGCGAAAAAGGTATACTGATATTGTCCCAAAGTAGGACAAAACGAAAACGCCGCTTTTGAAGCACAAAGCTTTGGAAGCGGCATTTTTTATCGAAAAACAGGAGGACAAATCAATGCAAAAACTCTATTCACTGTGCAAAAAGCGCTTGCAGCCGCTTTTTTGCGCCACTGCTGGCATCCTCTACATGACGATGCTTACCGCACAGCCGGTATTCGCGGAAGATGTTGCGACCGGTGGTGAGAATATCTGGAGCCGCTTCTCCACGATCATGCAAGATGTCTATGGCGAGCTGGTAGCCATCAGCACGATCGTAGCCGTTACAGTGGCATCTATCGCACTGATTATCCGTATGGTTTCGCGGAATCAGCGGGCTGTTGACGAAGCCACGGGTTGGCTCAAGCGCATTGTTATCACCTGGATCGTACTGAACTCGCTGGGCTTCATCGTTGCTTACCTGCAGCCGCTGATCTCTGGCGGCCAGTATACGCCCTGACGGAGAGCCATGGAAGAGAAAGCAAGGAGTGAACCAGCATGTTAGACTGGATTTTTGAAGGGATCATCACCTGGATCTCCAGCATTGCCTCTTCGCTGATGGACGCTGTATCTGGGCTGTTCCTGAACGCTTTAGGTGCCGATATGACCGTTATGGAGGAATACTTCCCCTTCATCACGGTGGCATACACGGTCATGCAGTATATGGCGTGGGCGATTCTTTTTCTGATTACAGTCTGGCAGCTGTTTCGGACGTTTGGAGGCCCCATCACCGAGGCGGAACACCCGCTGCATCTAATCGCACGCAGCTCTATTTTTGCCCTGCTTATCGGGTATGCAAGACCGATATTTATGGTGGCATTGGACATTGCGCGCGCTCCATATACAGCGCTCTTGGATCTCAGCATGACCAGCGAGGATTTTACTTTTGCAGGCCTTGAGGAGACGCTCAGCAATGGTTTGCTGACAATCGCATCGACAGTAACCGTTATTGCTCCAATTCTGTTGCTGATTCTGCTTATTTCGATTGGCTGGAACTATTTCAAACTGCTGCTTGAAACCGTAGAACGGTATATCGTTGTCGGTGTGCTTTGCTACACCAGCCCTCTCGCCTTCGCCATGGGTGGCTCCAAAGAAACCAACCAGGTATTCAAGAGCTGGTGCCGTATGGTCGGCTCGCAGCTCCTGTTACTTGTCATGAATGTATGGTTTCTGCGAGCCTTCAGCTCGTCTGTGGGCCAGTATATTGGAAACGGCGGTGCGGTTTCGACCGGACATGGTTCGATTTTTCTCTGGTTCTTCTGCGCATTAGCGTTTTTGAAGACGGCGCAAAGATTTGACAGCTACTTGGCCTCCATTGGCCTGAACGTAGCACAGACCGGTTCCAGCATGGGCATGGAAATGCTGATGGCCGCCCGGGTGCTTACCGGATTCGCCGGTAGCGCCAGCAGCGCAGGCAGTGTTTTCCGGAATACCTCTGCAGCCGGAACGGCTACAGCTACCGGTTTTGCAGCTGGGTTCGCTAACCGTTTCAAGCCGAACAGCTATGTGCGCGATGCGGTAGTGGAAGGCGGCAGTCGAATGGGGTTGGGCGGCAGTGTTGGCTTTGTCGGACGTGCATTTGGCGGTATTGCTGCGCGCAACGGCGCCACCTTGACCGGCGATTCCATCTCCTCTGTAGCTACACGCCCTGACAGTGTGTCGGGCAGCATTGGCGGCGATATTGCGAACCGCAGTCTCGGTAACTATATGCCGCAGTTGGGACGGCATACTCTGAGCAACACGCAGATCACCGGCGGCCATATCAGCACGACGGCAACCGATGCTGCCGGTAAAACCAGCAATGTTGAACTGTTCAACGCTGCACAGTTTGAGGCCCCGACGGCGCCTCACTCACTGGTCAATGCCGCAGACGGAAGCTCGTGGTATCAGGTCGCAACCGGTGAAGGAAAAGGTGCCTTCTATGACGCACCCAACTTCACAGGAAGTGCTTCGGAAGCTGCCCGGGTGGCAGAAACATTCCCTGGCGCTGCCGAGGGGACGATGTTGCGCACGGTTGGCGAAGGTGTGCTTGAGGCAACCACGGATAACGGAAGTTCGCTCTGGTACAACAGTGCGTTCTTTGCCGAGCCAGATGCTCCACACAGCGTCATGCAGTCGGACAATGGCGTGGAATGGTATGCTATGCAGCCTAAAGCAGATGCGCCTCGATTTGAACAGGGTGATGCAGCAGTCGCATATAATCAGGCTGAATTCCGGCAGTTCATGCCTGGCTTTGATGAGCAGATTGTTGCGGTTGATTCCAGACATCGTGATGACGGGCATTTCGAAGTTCGTCACGAAGATGGTTCCGGTACAGCATTCTATGATACCGCACAATTTGACACGCCCAGAGGCGACTACCAGGTCTATGAGGACGCTCATGGGAAGCAGTGGATTGCAATTCACGGAGACGCGGCTGTGGAACGCCGTCCTGTTTACGAGAACGGTCAGGCCGTTTATGATGGCGAAAACGTCAAAACGGTCTCGGTGGAAACCGTCCGTTACAAGAACACTCCCAGTCGCTTCAAAGAACCTGAGCGGCGCGAAAACTATGATTTCCAGCCACCGCGCCGGAAACGATAAATATATTCAAGACGGGCCTTCGGTGACATTCCGCTGGCCCGTCTTGTTTTTCAGGAGGATAACAGATGGCAGAACCGGAAAAACAGCAATTCGGAGACGGCAGAGACAACTATGCCGGTGCTGCCCGTCAATTAAGCGATGCTCTCCAGCAAGCTGGGCAAACCGGAACCCGACAAGCTGTGTCAAACGGAGCAGCCGCCCTGGTACAATCCGGCATCAAGAGCGGGAAAGCTGTATCAGAGATTGCAGCCGGAACCGCAGCGGGTGGCCCGTGGGGGGCAATCCTTTCCGCAGCGTGGTCGTTACGGCACACCCTGTTTAAGATACTCGCATGTCTTTGTGTGCTTCTTCTCATATTTGTAATTCTGATCGTATCCATTCCCTCAGTCGTGCTCAACGGCGTATTTGGCCTGAACGGGTCGATTGTTGACATGGACAACCCCATGTCTATGATGCAGTCGTATGAAGAAATGTCCGCTGAAGTTTCCGCAGCCGTAGACCGGGGATACCAGGTAGCGCTCGAACGCGTGGATCAACTTATCCAGGACGGTGGATATGACTATGAATTATCCATAGAGTCATTGATCGACGAAGCGAAAAGTGCCTCCGGTTTCAATGCCGCGTATGTATTGGCTGCATATTCCGCATCCATGCTGCAGCAAGGCACAAGCGCGGATGATATGACTGCGAAACTTGACGCTGTGGCAGAGCAAATGTTCCCCATTTCCAGCGAAGAGAAAGAGAAGGAACGGGTCATGCCCCTGACCTACACCACATACCGGGAAGTTACCGTTACTGTGGTATATGGTCAAACCTTTATCGGTATCGTGAATGGCCAGATGCAATTCCAGTATGATGTAGCCGTCAGAGGGGGCTACTATGAACCCGACGGAAGCGTCACAACATTGGAGCCTGTAACCACCACTGCATACCGTGCCGAAGATGTCACGGTTCCCGTTTACACCGATGGCCGTATCTCCGGCACGACCAGCGCCACATACTATGTGCCGGATGGAACTGAAACACTCACCCCCAGCACAGAAACGGTTGTGTATCTGGAATGTACCATCCATCCGTTTGATCAGAATGTCGTTCTGGATGCGTTTGGAATCGATCCTGACGCGCCGTATGACAACTTTGGAATCACCTATGGTGAAGCGATCAGTAATATGGCGACAGCCTTACAGAAGACGCTGTACGGTGCCCAGGGCGGCAGTCAAGGCGGAGAATCGGTTCCGCTCACAGATGAAGAGCTCATCGCATTTGTCGAGCGGCAGAACTGCAATGAAACGCGCAAGCACATTCTGTCAACAGCACTGTCGCTCGTTGGCAAAATCCCGTATTTCTGGGGTGGAAAATCCGATGCCGGGTGGAACGATGAATGGAACACCCCCAAAGTGGTCACGGCTACCGGCTCCAGCGCAACCGGCACGATCCTTCCTTACGGCCTGGATTGCAGCGGGTTCACGGACTGGGTGTTCAAAACGGCAATGGGCGTAAGCATCAAAGCTGGAAGCTGGAACCAATGGGATAACAGCTATGCCATCACGGAGGCGGAACTGCTTCCGGGCGATCTTGGATTTATGGCTGTGCCCGGCACTGTACCCGTCAACCATGTTTTGATATACGCAGGCGAGAATGAGGATGGTGCGCACATGTGGGTTCATTGCACAAGTGGTTCAGGTGTTGTCCTCAACTCCCCGGACTATGTCGAGTACTATCGCCGTCCCATCAACGTCGATTATGATGCGCCCGTTTTATCCGGGACCGGGCTCCAGACGACGGAGCCATCACAGAACAGTGAATGAGCCAGGAGTTCAGACAATGGAAGAAAAAGAATACAGCAATATCTATGCAATTCCAGCAAACTACACCGATTCCGGTAAGCTGCTGGGGGGGATGGTTGAAACCCGATGTGCAGTGGAAGCAATCTTTCTAGTGGGGCTGGTTGGGTATCCGGAGCTGTTTTGGATACCCATGCCCACCACGATCCGCATCGTGGTCATGACGGTGACCCTGCTGCCGCTTGGAGTAGTCGCCCTCATGGGAGCTGATGGAGGCTCTCTCTTACAGTACCTCTGGAATATCATCTATTTTTTCACGCATCGCCGTAAGCTTCATTGCAGGAGGGTTGGTTACAAATATGCGCAGCAAACAGGAAAAAAACGCAAAAACGCCAAAGGCAAAAAGGCAAAAGCTTGATTTTGTCCAGGACTATCTCGGAATCCGGGATTTGAGGAATGGCATCCTTGAAATGTCCGATGGCCGTTACATCAAGATCCTGGAGATCGAGCCCATCAATTTCACTCTGAGGTCGGATGAGGAACAGTACAACATTATTTCCAGTTTTGCGAGCTGGCTGAAAATCTCCCCTATGCGCCTGCAATTCAAGTCCATAACGCGAAAGGCTGATTCTGACAAACACATCGCAATGGTACAAGCAGAATTGGCACAGGAGGACAACGCACAGTGCCGCGCGCTCGGTGAAGAATACATCAAACTGATCCGTGACGTTGGGAGCCGAGAGGCTCTTACGAGGCGGTTCTTCCTCGTCTTTGAGTACGAGGCTGTTGGCCGCCACGAAAGCAACGATTATGCCAAAATCTATGCTGCACTTCAGACCGTAGAGCACAATGCCCGGGCATATTTCCTTCAATGTGGAAACAGCATCGTGCAACCAAAAGACCCGGATGAAGCCACCGCAGAGATTTTGTACATGTTTTATAACCGGCATTCCTGTGTAAATGAACCTTTTTCGTCACGGGTCAACCGCGTCGTGGTTGATACCATGGCTGCAGAGAATAAGGTCATCGGTATTGACCCGATTCCGAGCATCCCTATCGCACATTTTTTGGCTCCCCGTGGCATCGACCTTACCCACCACAACTACATCATCATGGACGGGCGATACTATACGATCCTTTATATCAGAGGCAACGGATACCCCAGCAAGGTACGGGCCGGATGGATGTCTGCGCTGATCAACGCAGGCGAAGGAATCGACATTGACATCCATCTGCGGCGCGAAAACCGCAGCAAAGCCATCGACAAGGTTGCGCAAAGAATCCGGTGGAACCGAACAAAAATCAAAGGAATGCAGGACACCAGCACCGACTACGAGGAGCTGGCCAATTCCATCCAGGCAGGCTACTACATCAAAAACGGTATTGCCAATGACAACGAAGATTTGTTCTACATGAGCACCTTCATTACCGTGTCAGCAAAGACCTACGAGGAGCTATTGTGGCGCAAGCAGCAAATGACCGACCTGCTCAAATCCATGGACATGTTCATCAGCGAGTGCAATTTCCAGCAGGAAGCTGCGCTGCAGTCAATCATGCCGTTTTTAAAGATAGCCCCCAAACTGGAGAAAAAGGCACAGCGGAACGTGCTGACCAGCGGCGCCGCTTCCAGCTATATCTTTACGAGTTACGAGATGTCCGACGATACCGGCGTACTTCTTGGGGTCAACCGGCATAATAATTCCCTGTGCATTGTGGACTTGTTCAACACCAAAATGCACAAAAATGCCAATCTGAACTTGTTGGGGACCTCGGGCGCCGGTAAGACCTTCACCATGCAGCTGTTGGCACTGCGGATGCGAATGCGCGGAATCCAGTGCTATATCATTGCTCCGATTAAAGGCCACGAATTCCGGCGTGCCTGCAACAAGATCGGTGGTGAATTTATCCGCATAGCACCGGGATCACCCCATTGTATCAATATCATGGAGATCCGTCATACGATTTCCCCTGAGATGGAACTCATTGATGAAATTGACTATTCGGAAATGGATTCTCTTCTTGCCCGTAAAATCCAGCAGCTGATGATCTTCTTTGGCCTTCTGATTCCTGACATCACCAATGAGGAAGAGCAGATGCTGGATGAGGCTTTGATCAAAACCTACGCAGGCTTTGGAATCACCCATGATAACCAGTCAGTATATGAAGATCTGTCGGCAACTCCGCCCAAGATGAAGAAAATGCCGATTCTGGGCGATCTCCACAAACACCTGCAGGAAACCCCCATGACACAAAGACTGGCGGCCATCATCAGCCGGTTTGTGACCGGGTCGGCCCAGAGCTTCAACCGCCCCACCAATGTGGACTTGAGCAACAAATATATTGTTCTGGACCTGAGTGAACTGAAGGGAAAGTTGCTTCCTGTGGGCATGTTCATTGCTCTGGACTATGTGTGGGATGAAATCAAATCTGACCGTACAAAACGAAAGGCCATCTTCATCGACGAGATCTGGCAGCTCATCGGTGCCGGGTCCAACCGTATGGCCGCCGAGTTCTGTCTGGAGATTTTTAAGGTCATCCGTGGATTTGGCGGCGCTGCAATTTCTGCAACACAAGACCTATCGGACTTCTTTGGTCTCGATGACGGACGGTATGGCAGAGCCATTATCAACAACTCGAAAAACAAGATTATCCTGAACCTCGAACCCGATGAGGCTGAGCATGTCCGGGAAACGCTCAAGCTTACCCGCACAGAAGTGCGCGCCATTACCCAGTTTGAACGGGGTGAGGCTCTGATCAGCTCCAACAATAATAAGGTCCCGGTGGTGATCAAGGCATCCAAAATAGAGAAAGAAATGATCACCACTGACCGTGCCGAACTGGAGACCCTTCTCCACGAACGGCAGCAGAATCAAACGCATACAGAATGAAATACGCATTTGAAATGAAAATGCGTACAGCAAGGAGGTGAAATTATGTTGCTGGAAGATGAGCAGCATGTGATCAAATGGCTGTCCCAATACGGAGCCCTGCCCAAAACGCAGATCCTGCAGATGCTCTATAATAAGCCGCGCAGCACAGCCGAGAAAATCATCCGCAATCTCAAACGGAACATGCAGATCACCGATGTTGGCGGCGGCTATTATCTTGGCCTGGACGGATTATGCAAGCCCGATCAGCGAATGATCCTGGCCGTTTGGGTACTGCTGAAATTCATCAATGTCGTCGATCCCATGGCGCACTATCCTGCGACTTACCCGGCGCAACTCTTCTTTCTGAAAGAGAACACCGGCTATGAAATTGTGGTTTTGTACGAAGGTGAACAGCACTTGAGTAAATTGCTGCATCCGCAGGACGAAGATACCAAGTACATTTTTGTATTACCCAACATACAGATGGCGTCGCAGCTGGTACTACCTGCGGCGCCTTGTTTGTTTGCAACGGTTGAGTTCAACGGGGAGGAAATCCCCGAGGTATTGTTTTACCGAGGAGGTGATGAGGAATGGACGACATCAGTTCGTTTGCCAGAACGCTGACAAAACTGGAGCGGCTTATGGCCAAGCTCGATATGGCCGTGAGCAATACCCGCTGTATGTTCGGTGTCAAGAACATGGAATTGACCTACGATGTATCGCTGCGAGTAGCGGAACTGATGGAAAAAGCCGTGCTGGTTGCCAGAGCACTGCCGGCTTATACCGGTGCGCCTGACGCAGCCATGATGGTTGCCAGGCAGACCGCTTCCGTAGTCCATGTCGAAATCGGCTTCACAGATGAGGGGTGGTTCTCACTGCGGATGCCCATGCTGCTTCCGAAAAAAGAACATGGATCAGCCGACTATATTCGTTCTATCCTGTTCCCTGAAATGCAGCGGTTTTTCCACAACCAAGCCCCCTGCCGGTTCAAAGATTGTGTGCTGATCTATCGGCACGTCTACTCACGGGATCGGCCGGAGCGCCAACGCAGGGATCACGATAATATCGAGATCAATATGGTTTCGGACATTGTAGCTCTTTATACCATGCTGGATGACGCACCCTCACGATGCCGCCATTACTACTGCAGCGCTGAATCGGACAGCGAAAGAACAGAAGTTTATGTTGTCCCTTCCGAGGAGTTCATCCAATGGCTCAGTCAGGAAAAAGACTTTCCTGCAAACGGCCCAGCCTTGTCCGAATTTGCCCCGAAACAGTCCCAAAAAGATATGTAAAAACTGCTCTTTTCCGCCGCTTCAAAATGACATAGCTGCAATTGGCAGAAAAAGCGCAGAGGAATCCACTTTTTGGGGACATCGACTATGCAGCAATCCGACAAAGAGAGCAGTCCTCTTGTCGGTAAGATCCAATCATTCTGAGGTGTATCACAATGCTTACCTTGCGCCCCGGCAGTCTGGCATACCGGCTCATTTCCATGCTGTCCGTGACAGGTGAATACCCCATTCACTCTCTTCATTTGTTGGGCAACCCTCGTGTAATGCGAGATCTTGTCCGTCGTATGAGCGAACCGCAGCTGGTACGTTTGCCTGGCGCTGATTCGGTACAGACGAAACTGGTCCAAATCAGTGGTAAAGGAGCCGCTAAGTCGGTTCGGTTGTACAGAGGTGCTCTTCCCATTTTGGAATGGATGCACCCGGATGCATTTGACTACTATATGGCCTCGTTCTGGAGCCATCGCTTTCCCGGAGATGCTGCGCATAGGGACCGGAATCATCGTGTGGCTGAGGCGACCGCATTGTGCGCACAATCGGAAATCGAAATCGTGCCTTACCTACTCCCTGCTTTGCAGATGGAATCCATCCAGCATACCGTATCGGAGCGGCCAAGCCTGTACCTTGCAAGAGATCTGAAGAAGATCAACGCATCAGAACAGAACAAGACCATGTTCACCCGAACCGTGGGCGCGCTGTTTTACCCCGGTGGATGCTATGCGATTTATAACACGCGAAGCTCTATCATGAAATGGAGCGGCATGGGCGAATTCAAGTCCCGTCTGAGTCTCCAGGAAATAGCCCGGTTGAATGCCGGCATTGAGACAGTCGATTCGGCGGTTTTGATGGGTGAGTCTGAGATGACAGCCATGGATACCCTGCTGGAATCCGAACGCACCCATCGCCCTGAGTTCCGGTTTGACTCCATTTATCAGCATGTACATTTCGTGCCACTGAACGAGTTTGGGGCAAGCCTGTTGCGGTTGCTTACCATCGAAAACTGGAACAACCGCCTGATGGATCTGCTCTTTGATGCAGATGTTCGTTCGTATGGCCGGGGCACTTTGGAGTATGACGCTTACATTGACGGCAAATATGTATTGTCCCACTTGGATGGCGATCTTGCGAGACTGATCCGCTTCCGCGAAGCCATCAGAATCCAGAACGGAGTTTTTGAGGTGCTGTGTTTTCCAGAACAGATGCAACTGCTCCGGGAATATCTTCCGCCGGAAGTGACCTTAAAGGTTATATCGCTGAATGCAGTTTTGGATCAGTTTCACAGAGAGGAGGGATGCCCGTGAATGAAACGCTCAAACGGATCGTGATCAGTTTGACCGTATTGCTTGCGCTATTCATGCTGCTCTATATCAGCGGCTTGCTCGGCCAGACGCTCAACAACTACGAAGAATGGCAATCAAATGGTGGTATGAGCGGACAGACTGTTATGCGGCCTGTTGATTGGTCGGTGGGGCCATGCATAAAAAACACCTTCAGCATCGGAGGGCTCAAAAGCCTGGGGCTTATCCTACTTGCCGGTGGCGGGCTCACTGCTTACATAAAGCTGCATGACCGCTTCGGAGGGAAAACGAATGACCCCAGAGGTTTTTCGGTAAGCAAACAAGGAACGTATGGCACAGCATCCTGGATGAGCGATAAGGAAATGCGGCAGGTCCTTGAGGCCAAGCCCATCCCGCAGGCCGAGGGTATTATCCTGGGCGAAAAAGATGGCAAGGCTATTTGTTTGCCTGTCGATACACGCCTCAATCGTCACATTACCATCTGTGGCTCGTCAGGAACGATGAAATCCCGAGCCGTGATTCGCCCGGCGCTGTTTAACATCATCCGGCGCGGTGAATCCACGATTATCACAGATCCCAAAGGAGAGATGTACGGCGACCTTGCTGCGCTGTTCCAAAAGAACGGATATGAGGTGCGGGTTTTCAATCTGGTCAACCCGCAACACGGGGATTCATGGAATTGCATGTCCGACTTGAATGGCGATACTCTTCTTGCTCAGGTTCTGACCAATGTGATTATTGGAAACACGAGCGAAGGAAAGGGCGATCACTTTTGGGATAACGGTGAGGGCAATCTGCTCAGGGCTCTCATCCTCTATGTGGATCAAGACCGAACCAGAAGCCCGGACCAGAAAAACCTGGCCGCTGTGTATCAGCTGCTCACCCAGAATAACGAGCGACAGTTGACCGCCATGTTCGAGAAACTGCCAATCGACCATCCAGCCAGGGCACCATTCAATCTGTTTTCCCAGGCAAGTGACACGGTTCGTTCAGGCATTATTCTCGGCCTCGGCACGCGGCTACAGGTTCTCCAGAACGAAGCCGTGCGCCGGATCATCAGCCAAAACGACATAGATCTCACGGCGCCCGGGAAACGGAAATGCGCATACTTTGTGATCCTCAGTGACCAGGATGCCACGATGGCCTTTCTGTCATCGCTGTTCTTCTCGTTCCTGTTCATCAAACTGGTTCGCTATGCGGACAGTACTCCCCAGATGCGCTGCGCCGTCCCTGTCAATCTCGTTTTCGACGAGTTCAACAACGTCGGGAAACTCGGCGGCGCCGCTGACGGCTCGGACTTCGCAAGAACCCTTTCAGTGATCCGAAGTCGTGCAATCTATGTCATGCTTGCTATCCAAAGCCTTGGCCAACTTCAGAATAGATACCCAAACAATCTCTGGGCTGAGATCCTGGGTAATACTGATGTGCAGCTGATGCTCGGCTGTACCGATGACATCAGCGCCGAATATTTTTCTGCGCGCAGCGGCGACATGAGTATCCAAATCAATACCACGATGACGGTTCGGCAAACCCTCGCCGTTGCGCAGATGATACCGCAATACCGGCACACGGAAGGCCAAGGCAAAAGGCGTTTGCTCACACCTGACGAGGTCCTTCGGCTACCGAACGAAGAACTCCTGGTAATCATTCGTGGCCACAATGTTTTGAAGCTGAACAAGCTGGATTACACCAGGCTCCCCATGGCAGCTCAGATTGAGAAACGCAGTATTCTGGATTATACTCCTCAATCCTCTATAACCCGCACGATACCAGAACCCGTCCCAGAACCGAAACCGGAACGGAAAAAGATGCGACCGAGTCTGTACAGCTCAGCATCACCGCCGGAAGATTTTTAATGATAACGGAGGCACCAAATGAATGACGAAATGAATGTTCTGACTGAGGCGATTCCCCAGACTGAAATGGAATCGACAGAAATTTTGGATCAGGTGTCTGAAGGCGAAGCGCAAACCGCCTTCTCCCAGACTGATTCTGAAATGGAGTCTACGGAGGCTTTGACATCAGAAGACGACGCCGAAGGGGCTAAAGAAGTGCCCATCCTCCAGACTGACTCTGAAAGCGCAAGCATCCCGGCTGAAGAGGCGCCGAAGGCACGATCCCGTCGCTCCCGCAAAAGTCAGTCTGAGGAAAGCGCGTCTGGCGGTGAAACTGAAAAGCCCGCCGCACCTCGGCGCCGCCGCGCCAAAGCAAAACCCACCGCCGTTTCTATTGATGGCCAGCTCAGCGTAGAGACCGAAGCCGATAAAGCCCGGGATGCTCTGCTGGACCTGGTCGAGTCCATGAAAACAAAACGCATCCTGACGGGTACTATTCAGGGTGTGGAGCGGCCTACGGATAATCCCACACGGTCCCTTGCAGTCCTGTACCACGGTGATTTCAAAATTATGATTCCGGCAGAAGAGGCTGTGGAAATCCCTGACGATCTGCGCGGAAGGTCCAAAGAAGAAGTGCTGCACTATACTCTGACCAAACGGCTTGGTGCGGAAGTGGACTACATCGTCAAAGGGATTGACGGAGAAGCCGGTATTGCAGTGGCCAGTCGTCTGGAAGCCATGGCAGCCCGCCGCCGTTCCTATTATTTCGGTACGGACCGAGATGGGAACAATCTGCTGTATGAGGGCGTATGCGCGGAAGCCCGTGTTGTGTCGGTGATCAGAGCCGGTATCTTTGTGGATCTGTTCGGGCTTGAAACCTACATCCCGCTGAGGGAACTGAGCTACCAGCGCATGCTGGATGCCAGTGCCGTGTACCAGCCCGGGCAGCGCATTTTGGTCAAGATTCTCAGGATCGATCGCAGTGATCGTGAACATATTCGTGTCGCCGCCTCCATCAAGCAGGCCGGTGAAAACCCGTATGAAAAGGCGTTGCGCCGATACTCTGTAGGGAACCGGTATGTGGGAACCGTGAGTATGGTGGACACCACAGGGGTTTTTGTGGCTTTGGATGGCGGCATCGATTGTCTGTGCAGTTACCCGAAACGAGGCCGTCCTCCCAGAGGCGCCCGGGTGACGATTCGTATCCTGGGAATCAACCATGAGACCAACCGCATTTGGGGAGCCATCACTCATGTGGCTACTCCGCGGTGAAAGGGGGGATAATTATGAACTATTTCATGAGCAAAGAAGAACAACAGCGCCGCAAAGAACTGGCGGAACATGCGCGTGTCATGCTTACACAGGTGCTCCCGGTCGAGGATCAGGATGAAACTTCTCTGACGGCGCCCTATCAGGGCTACTACATGCAGGTGTCTATTTCTCCGCTGCATCCGCTGCTGGTGATCAGTCTGGCGAAGGGCATCAATCACCCGGGTAGCGCCAAGAAACAGCGTCTGGTCAACCAATTGAACTTGACCAGCGTGCTTGGCAGCCATGCGATCAATCAGGACGTGGGGTGCTATGCTTACCGCAGCACGCATTGGCTGGACACTGAATTGGATGAAAATCGGTTTCAGGAAATCCTGGATCGGTGCTTCGAGGAGGCAGACAGAGGCTATGATATGCTGAAATCCGGCTGAGCCGTTGTAAATGCTGTGCCATATCCGTGTAATAAGGAAAAAGCACAAGGAGGATGTGACATGAAAGTACAACTGATCGCGGTAATCCTGTCAGCTCTGATTTTGGCAGGTTGCAGCAATGCCTCACCTACAGCGGAATCTTCGGAAAGTTCATCTTGCGAAAGCAGCGTGAGTGTTTCGGAGGCAACCCCTGCACCATCTCCGGACAAACCGGAATCCGCTGCCACGAGCGCCCCTGAGCCGAGCGCAGCTCCTGAGCCGAGCGCAACTCCTAATCCGATTCCGAGTTCTGCACCTTCCAGTTCTGTACAGCCGGTTGAGGAAGCCTCTCCCGCCCCGGAGTCAACGGTGCAAGCCGACAAGACGACCGCACCAAGTGAGACTGTTGCCACTGGTGCAATCCCGTTCAGTGTTGCTGAGGGGACGGACAAATGGTGGTACATCGACAGCACTGACAGCGCATACTGGGCAGTGCAGGACGGTATCAACGCAATTCGCGCATCGGTCGGGCTTGGCGCTTTGGAGATGGACGACAGTCTGAGTACTACGGCCAGCTCGCGGTGTGAGAGCTTTGTCGCCGGTGGTCCCTTTGACCATTCCGGTATGGTAACAGCCAGCGAGATCTGTGCTCGTGGTCCGATCGGGTCCGCCGCCGCTGTCTGCGAAGCCTGGAAGAACAGTCCGGACCATTATGCGAACATTGTCAGTGACCAGTTCACAAAAATGGGCGTTGGCTGTTGGTTCTGCTCGACCGACCAGGGGCAATATACCTACTGGGTTGTCACCTTTGAATAACCGAATCAATCATCTTTGGGCGTCTGCTTTATGGCAGGCGCCTGTTTTTATGGAGGAAATTATGAAGAAATACAAGTTTAGGCACCGTTTTACGGCCTTGCTCCTTGCTTTTCTTATGTGTATGTCGCTGATGCCGGCGACTGTGCTCGCTGAAGAAATCCCTGCTTCGAGCGAGGTCAGTTCTGTGTCTGAGTCGGCAAGTGAGCCGCAGCCGGACTCCAGTTCTGTACCGGAATCGGAAGTCGCATCCGAAGCGAGTTCTGCAGCAACTTCCGAGAGTGCCAGTACCAGCACAGAGGAGCCTGCTCCGGATTCCCCGACCCTGAGTGAACAGGCACAGGCTTTTATCGCCGCTGTAGATGCGCTCGATCGTGAGAGCATTCTCTCGGCAGTCAACAGCTGGGCGCTGGCAAGCCAGGCCTGGCAGGCAGATAAAGAAAATCCTGATCTGATCGCCGCTCTGGACGAAGCTACGGTGTTGTCAGATGAAGCTTCTGCTCCGGTAACTGCTGCGGAAGATCTGTACCTGTCCCTTACGGAGGAGGAAAAGGCAAACGAGGCCGTAGCGGCTGCGTATTCCGCACTTGCTGCATTGGTTGTAACCATGCAGGCGACCATCGAGACTCCCTCTGTTCCGAGCGAAGGCGGTGACGATGCCGGATCTCCTCCCGATCTGGAAGAGATCCACCAGATGTTGTATGGGGATCTTCCTGATGCACCCACAGATAGCTATATGGGCAGCTATGGTCTTCCCGTTGCGACTGGTGACACCAAGATTGGCATCAGCCACTGGAACGATGACCCGTCGGTTGCCATTGGCTATATGGATTCCGAGGCGCTGAATTCGGATGGGCTGTCCATCACAGTACCCCGTCAGGCCGGCGAGTCCTTTGCCATTGTGCCCATCTTTGTGCAGGTTGAATATCCCGCCAACAACAGCACCTCGCAGATCATCCTGCCTGAAGATGTGGTCCTGCTGGACTATTCCGGCAATCCGGCAGATGAGCAGACCACTGCTGCCATTCTGAACAGCAGTTATGTAGAATCTTCTGCAGCCACGACCGGCATCTATGTGCAGGCAGACCACGATTTTGCCGTGACATTCCGCTACAACGCTCCGGATGGTTCCAGTCTGGAAAAGACCTTGAATGTCTATCTGGAAGGTGAAACGGAGACACAGCCGACGAAGGCCAATGGAATCAGCACCTTCGAAGCTCGCCCCGAGCCTGCCGTGAAGACGGGTAAAATCACCAGTGTGCAGAAAGTAAATGGCTCCTGGCTTATCTGGTTTAATGGCGAGGAAGCATACTGCTGCACACACGGGGCACAGGGCAAACCTGCCGGTTGCCCCACCTACAATTATTCTCACACATCCATCGTAACAGCGGCTCAGTACACGCCCGGCGATCATTTTAGTAACCAAGTAAATATTTGGGGTGGTTTGGGGCAGCTGTCTCTCGGTCTGATGAGTGCCGATGCTGCTATGGATTCCGTCTATGATGAGGTACAGCGTTGGATTATTTCCAACTATCCTGACAGCGTTCCGGCTCAGAGTTATATCCGTTCCTTCGAGCAGATGAGCAACGGTGTATCCACTTATGTGGCGGAAAGTGACTATTATACCTACATCTACCAACCCCCTATTTCCGGTTGGCAGACTGTTGCACTGATCGGACCTCCCACCGGCAGCATCGATCCGGACATTCCGCCCGCAGGTGCCGAGTATTACGCCAGTTGGTCGGCTTCGCCCCAGACTGCCAGCGGCAGTTTTGATGCGAACTACACAGTCAACGTAGACAAGCAGCAACTTGAAACCGGCGAAAAAGTGGACGGTGCCACCATTGAGATTGAACCCTTGGAAAAGGGTGGTACGATTGACGGTGGCAATTGGAGCATCACTCCGGCGGATAAACAGACCGTGACCACCAGTGGCCACACTATGGATGACGATTACCAGGATAACGGAGGCGACGCCAGCGCCAGCTGGAGCCTGCATTACAGTGTGACCAAGACCTCCACCAGCAGCCTGAGCGGCAGTGAGGGCCCGTATTCCAGTCAGGCCGAAGCCGATGCGGCAGCAGCCAGTGCCAAAGCCAGTGCTGAAGCACAACTGCGCGCCGAAGCTCAGGGCATGGTGGATCGGGCCATTGCTGCGGCCAAAAGCGAGCTGGCCAGCATTGATTTCCGTTTCGATGAGACGGTCGTCCCGGTAGGATTTGAGTTCTACAACGGTGAACATGGAAGCAAGCAGACCATCTCGGTCTCCATGGACAGTTCGGATGAATACCTCATGCGAAACGATGAATGGTCGTTGCAGGTCAATATCCGAAAAACGGACAGCGAAACCGGCGAAACGATCACTTCTGATGCAGAGTATGAGGTCTTCGAATGGGATGTTGTTTCTCAAATGTATATCCCGTTCCACGCTGAAAAGCCGCGCGAAGCAACAGCACCTACCTATAACGGATACCATGTGGTCCGCAACGAGGATGGAACCTATTCCGTCGTCAACAGCACCGATTATGGCACCGAGTTCGATACCTCCCGGACCATGTACTACACCCAGCGCAACCAGGGCCGTTTTATCATCGTCGAGACCAAAGCGCCGGACGGCTACTTCGGCGATTGGACAGATATTGACCATCCCGGTGAGCCCGGCACTCCGTTTGGTAAGCGTGCTTACTATATCGAAATCACCAAGGATAATGACGGCAGCGTGATTTGGTTGGATAACGCCGACTACAATGCTGACATTTCCACCAGCTATACCGGCGGCACAAAGCTGACCTTCGACAGACGAGAAGCCACCGTCACCATTTATGGTCAGCCGCAGGATGCCGGTCGAACCTATGTGACCGACAGCACCGGCCTCGCAAACAACGAGGATAGCTATACCATGGTCCCCCAGGACGATGTTTTCCAAAATGACCGAGTTCTGGGCGAGATCATCCTGGCGAAATCCGATTTGGATCAGCTGCGCCCCACCCCGGTGGCCGAGAATGGTGAAGACTGGGAAGTTCCCGGTACTGCGCCCCATGGCGAAGCCAGCATTGAAGGGGCCGTATACGACCTTTATGCCGCCGAGGATATTCTCCACCCTGATGGTGTGAGTGGTGTGGTTGATTACAGCAAGATCACCGATGAGGACGGAACTCCCATCTGGCATACCACAGTGCGCACCAACAGCGGCTGGGATGATTCCTACCTGCCTATCCTTTCCAAAGATCATCTGGTGGCGAGCGCCGAGATCAAAGACGGGCTGCTGGTTTTCGGGAATCTGTACCTGGGCAAATACTATTTGGTAGAGCGGGCTACCGGCCTTGTGCTGCCCGTGGATACCAACAGCAAGTTCTACGTCACCGGTCAGTATCCTGAATTGAACCGCAAACTGGAACCCACCGGGGAATACTCTCCGCTGGAGCAGTATTACGGCGAATACACCGACTACATTTATAAAAACCAGTACTCCGCCGTTGCCGAAGGGCGTTCTCCGGAAGGCTTTAAAACCTATGATGGTTATTACCTGAGCTATGCAGAAGGCTATCTCTGTGACGAGATCAACCATTACGAAACCCTGTCCTATGGCGATGAGTCCGGTTATGTAGTCCGTGAAGGCGAACACAGCCTGGATGCCGTGCTGAAGGGCGGTTTCGAACTGCGCAAACTGGTAAGCACCACCGGCCCGGGCAGCCCCGCTCCTAAGCTGGAAGGCGCTGGTTTTACCGTCTACCGCATCCCCGATCTGAGCAAGGCGGACCAGTTCACCCGCAACCCGGACGGCAGCTACAATGTCCAAAGTGTGCTGGATGCCTACCGCAAGGACAACTACGACCCCGACACTCTGAAATATGATTTCACTGGCGAAGCCCAGGCAATCGCCCGGATGTTCGAGAGCGACGCCGATCTGGTGTACGCTTATAACGCGACTCTGACCGATGCAGGCGATTTCGCCAACGGCAGCGGTCTCGGCTGGGTACCTACTGGCACGACCAACGAATATCGTCTGAGCGAAATTTACACGAATGAGGAAGGCATCATTCGTGTGACCGGCCTGCCCTATGGCCAGTATCTGGTCGTTGAGACCACCATCCCGAAAGATGTGTTCCAGGCCGATCCCTTTGGCTTTACGGTGGACAGCGACACGCCCCAGAGTATCTTCTGTCAGCCTAATGGTAGTGTAACAGAGCCCAGCAACAGCTATGTCATCTACAACATCTTGGATGAGGAGATGGAAGGCTACTTGAAGCTGGTCAAGGTGGACGCCGAGACTGGCAAGGCTGTCAAGCTGGCCAATACTGCATTTGCCATCTATAAGCTTAATGATGATGGAAGCAGGGAACGCCTGTCCATGATCGACCCCGACAGCGGTGATCCCACTGTCAAAACCGATGTGTTCTATACCGATGAGAATGGTATGATGAAGACGCCCGAAAAACTGCCTTTGGGGCGTTATCTCATTGAAGAGTTGGAAGGCCCGAACGGATTCTTCAACGATGAGCAGTATACTGTAGAGTTCGAGATTTCGTCCGACTCCGCCTGGGAAGTGATTGTCAATGCTGTCAACGGCATGGATGAGTACATTCTCACCCAGGAGTACATCAACCACGAATCGCTCGGCAAGCTCACCATCCGAAAAATCGGTGAAGTCCTGATGGGCTGGCAGGAAGATGAGGGTGACATCCTTGATCCCGAATACTCCGGCATGGCGCGTCCTGGACATTTTGTTTATGAAGATCGTCCAATTCCTGGTGCGCAGTATACCATTACTGCCAACGAAGATATCTATACCCAGGACCGCCAGACCGACGCTGATGGCAATCGTTGCTTGTGGTATGCCAAGGGCGACGTTGTAGCCGTAGTCACCACCGGCGACGGCACCAGCGATGTTAATGTATTCCGTCCTGGCCGCACTCAAGCCACCTACGATTTCCTCAGTGTGATCCACGACGGTACGATCGGAGAGGTAACCGTGACGCTGCCTCTGGGCTCCTATCATGTAGAAGAGACCAAGCCGCCCTATGGTTATACCGGTACTACTCAGAGCTACGATGTTGTCTTCACTTGGGACAATCAGACCAACAGCGTGGTTATGGCACAGAGCATCACCAGCACGGATGAGAACGGCAATGCCACCACGACCGAGTTTGAGGTCATCAATGCAGCGGATGCCACTGCAGAGTTTACTGAGCAGCAGACCCTGAAATTCCACAACGACCGCGTAAAACCTGAGATCGATATCTACAAGAAGGATATCAAAACTGGTGAACTGGTCGCAGGTGCGGTCTACAACCTGATTTCCACCGATAATATCTACAATGCGGATGGCAAGCTGCTCTTCCATGCAGGAGATTTGATCGCCACCTCCGCACCGACGGATGAGAACGGTCACACCACCTTCGTTTGTGATCTGCCGATGCGCGGCCAGTACTATGGTGTCGATGGCGTCTATATCCCTGAAAACATCTACGGGACTGGTGCTGATCACACCAAGAACAGCGGCAACTATATCATTCGCGAGATTAAGGCGCCGGACGGCTATTATCTGGACGCTCCGGATGCAGAGATTACCTTCACCTATGCAGGCGCAGAATCCGCTACTGTCACTATTGAATCGACTTTCCAGAATGATGCTACGTCCTTCCACGTTTCTAAGCGCGAGCTGACTGGGGATGAGGAACTTCCCGGAGCAAAACTCACGATCAAAGATACGGACGGCAATGTGGTCCGGGAATGGATCAGTGGTGAAGAACCTGTGGAGATCCGCGGTCTGCTCTTCGACAAGGTATATACCCTGACCGAGACAAACCCGGCACCTGGTTATGCGCTTGCAGAAGACATCCGGTTTAAACTGGTTCAGAGTAAGAATGAGGACGGCGATCTCATCAATGCTGCAGATGTTTATGTCTGCACCGGTAAGGACTGGTCGATCTTTGACCACTGGGAGAAGATGGAAGACGGCATGGTGGTTATGCGTGATGATATCATCCGTGTTGAGATTTCCAAGCAGGACATCACCACCAAGCAGGAATTGCCTGGTGCCCACCTGGTCATCAAAGACGAAAACGGCAATGTGATTGCCAGCTGGGTCTCTTCGGATAAGCCCTACTACATCGAAAAACTCCCCGCCGGCAAGTATGTGCTGATCGAGGAGAGCGCACCTGATGGGTATCTGGTCGCAGAGAAGATTGAGTTTGAGGTCAAACCCACTGGCGAGATCCAGACAGTCGTCATGTATGACAGCCGCGTTCCCACTCCTGAGCAGCCTACTCCGGAACCCCCGACTCCGACCCCGCCGACACTGCCTCAAACCGGTGACCTGCCCTGGCTGCCGGTTGCGCTCGGTGTTGTAGCAGCTGGAGCCGCTGTCGGTATTCTGGTCATGAGCCGCAAGCGCGATCTTGCCCTGCGCAATGATGATTCGAAGCAGGAACAGCAGGATCACGAGCAATGAGGTACTTTCTAAAAGGATTTCTCTATGGAATACTGGGGATTTCTTTGATTGGCCTGATCTGGCTTATGATTGTCCGACCGCAGCTGACCGCCCGGGATGCTGCGGAACTAAAAGATGAGTATTCTGAAACTGTCTCCGGGGCCACAAGCCCCGGAGATTCTGTTGGCGAGGAGTCCTCCGTAGATATCCTTGCTATGCAGCGACAGTACCCGGATATCAAAGCTTGGCTCACTGTACCGGGGACAGTAATCGATTATCCTGTTCTGCAGAGCAGTGAGGATGATCCGGAGCACTATCTCCGACGCAATTACGATGATACTTGGCGTATGGCAGGCAGCCTGTTTTTTCAATACGACTGTACACTTGATTCACGCAATTTGGTGATTTTTGGTCACAACATGTCGGATGGATCGATGTTTGCGTGCCTTCGCAATATGTTTGATGCAGAATTCCGCGAAGAGCATTCACAGATTATACTGCATACGGCAGATAGCACACGCTATTTCCGCGTTGTGTCCGCGATGAAAACGGACTTAACACAGCTTCCGTTTAACCAAACCATGTTCCAAAGTGATAATGACTTCCTTACATTTGCAGAGCAAATGCTGCAGGATACCGATGCCATGCCCAATAGCAACCTCACACTACTTACACTCATCACTTGTGCATATGACTGGGACGGAGCCAGAACAGTAGTTGTGGCGGTTGAAACGAATGAGGAGTGATTATTTGTAGAACTGTATTGGCGTTCACGAAGGGGATGAGACAGACGGAGCATCTGTTGGATAGACTGGCGCGGGAGCAGGATACCGTGGTATCAAATCTGCGCCTTGTGATGTATTACCGTCACAATACAATACTCAAGCTGATCTGCATGCCGAATAAAGAAAGTGTTTCTCTTCCGGAATGGTCGAGAACATTATCTTACTTGGCTGAAACAAACCTTTCTATCAATTCCTACGATGAAGTTGACATGGTTTTGAATGAACTGTTCAAATCATCGTGACCTTAATATCCAGAGGAGGCAGAATGAAAGCGAGAACAACCATATTGCTGGTGCTCCTTTGTTTATGCATCTTTATGGGCCAAACAGCTTATGCGGATACCGACGGTACCGAATTGCAAATACTGGAACCGTCGTACCTTGAAATTCAATTGGGCATAGACTGGGCCGGCACCGAGTTTCAGCTCCGTACAGATATGGGGCTCTATCCAGACACCATCCAAGTTGATGAAAATGGAATACTCCATTTGGAGATAGGCGGAAGCAAAAATTATCTTCTCTCAAATCTGTCGGATGATACGCTGACGGTTACGCTCCCGGAGGAAACAGGTGTGTCCTCCGCACTGGCCCAGGAGGAGCAACGTGACACGAACGCAGACAAGGAAACATGGCCGATATTTGTGATGGTCGGAGTGTTGGTTTTTGCCATAGGCGTTTGTGTAGGAATAGGAGGTGGTATTGCTTACTGCAATATTGGGAAGCGATGAAAACGCTCCCAGACTGATTTTAAAATGCAACATACAAAACGATTGGTAATAATCGCATTATTATAATTGAATTTATAACAAATAGGCTTGACAATCGCCGTTTGGTATGCTATTCTGAAGATGTGGCAGGGGCTTGCGCTCAGGCATACAGTCTCTTCGGAAGAGCTCCCGGAGTCAGACCCTCCCTGCGGGCGGGGAACTGTATCGGATTTCGCGCAATGAGCGATCCACACGGCGCAAGTCACATCTGATCATTTTAGAGCCGGAAGGCTGCTGGGATCAGCAAGATGCTGGAGATGAATATGAAATCTCCTTTGCCATCTTGTTTCCCATGCGGTTTTCCGGCTCTTTTTCTATTTTTAGCTGAAAAGAGGAACCTCATAATGAGAAAAAACAAAAAGAAAGGGAATAATCCTAGTAAAATGCGCTGCCCTTATTGTGGGGCACCAATGATTCTGCGGAGCGCCGATGGGATCTATAAAGACAATTCGCAGCACAATACTCTGTATGTTTGTAGGAACTATCCCGAGTGCGATACCTATGTCCGCACGCGGCCTGGTACTGCGCGTCCTATGGGAACACCGGCCAATCGCGAACTCAGAGTTTTGCGTATCCAAGCACATCGATGTTTTGATGCATTGCACCAAAACGGGTATATGACCAAGCGAGATGCTTATATCTGGCTTGCAGCTCTTCTCCAGATGCCTCAGTCCCAGGCACATATCGGATATCTGAGCGAGTATTCCTGCCGGAAAGTGATTGATGAGAGCACCAGCATGCTGCAGCGGTGTAAGCAACACGCTTCCAATCGGATAAATAAGGTGGTGATTTCGTGAAACTAGATCAGGCTCAGGGCATCCTTGTCACCGAAAACCTCAATTTAGTTCACAAGGTCATCCATGACAAGGTACACAATCCTCATCATGTCGGAATTTTCAGTTACGACGATCTGTTTCAGATTGGTTGTATTGGGCTATGCAAAGCCGTGGCAACAGACAAAGGTGGTGTTTTTTCCACCTATGCCTATCGCCTGATTTGGAATGAGATCTGTACAGCTTTGGAATATGCTTCTGTGCGGTACACAAGAGAGTCATTGATGGACCCCGGAACAATGGTGCAGCCCGAAGCTGTCGCTGCCGCTCCGGACATAAATCATCTGGACCTGGAAGCTGTACTCGATCAGGCTGAGCAACAAGCTTCTGGGGTAACGGCTAAGGGCATACATGCACTCAGACTAAAAGCCAAAGGATTTACCAGCTGCGAAATCGGTGAAGTAATTGGGGGCCCCGGTAAACCATGTTACAGCATGGATTGCAAAAGCCCGCGCTTACCTGAAATCAAATTCACAGTTAAATGATTTGTACACAGTAGGATAAAATGTTAAGACCGGCGTTTTCCATACGGAAAGCGCCGGTCTTTTTTTACTGCAAATACTAAAGAAACAAAATGTCTGTTTAGCTTCGACAATTAAAAAGTTAAATGTACAAAAATAAAGCAGCGGCGCCCTTTCAGAAGAAAGGACGCTGCTGCTCTCATTAAAACATGGCCTTTTGTTCCACCTCTATGGAGTCCACCGGGGGTACGGCCAATGTATTGGTGTTTGCTGCCGTGTCGGATATACGCTTTACGTATTCCGCTGCAAGCCAAGCATTGTAATGTGCCCTGGTCATCAGCATCAACTCACTGAAGGTATCAAAGCTCATACTGATGGCAACATGATTTTCTGGTTTGTTTCCAAACCGAGGTACGATCAGGCCCTTGGCATTTGTCTCTCCCGGACCACTGTCGGCCACGAGTAGAAAGTCTGCCTTGGTGCCCGGCAGAAGCTGTGCTGTCCGGGATAGGCTTTTCCCATCCGCCCGGGAACGTCCGTAACTCTGCAGCTTTTCTGCAGATGTCCCACCAAGCCACTGAAAGAGGGACGTCTTATCGTTCGCTTTTTTCTTGCTTTGGAGGAGATACCGCAGTTCGCCACACTCCAGTTTTCGACAGATTTCGAGGATCTCATCCATGCCGATATAAATCTGGATATTATTGGTCTGGCGTTGCCCTGCAGGTCTGGAAACATCATAGGTTGCAAAAGCGAAGTGAGCTTTTCCGATGGAAAAAGCATCGCTCAGGCTCTCTACAAAACACTCCCGGGCATCCTTGCGGATGATCTGGTTTTGATTTCGTTCATCCTGCATTCTCGGCACCTCCAATACCGGACTCGATCTTGACCAGAATGGTTCGCAGCTCTTCGGCCCGCTCTTCAAACTGAGGCTCAAACTCCTTGTCCATGTCATACCCAAGATACAGCACGTTGTAGATGAGCGTCAACAACATATTGAGTCCGTGGGTCGTCCAGCTGTCTTCCACACTTTTGATTACCTTCGATGCAAGCATTGCGATCCGCTGCCAGCGAATGTAATACTGATCCTCAACGGGGATGCCGAAGGATTCCAGCCACTCGCGCACGGTATGCTCTTCGGCATAATCCCCACAGTCCACCTTGTTCAGAATAAACTGCGGTTTCAGTTCAGCAGTTTCGATACGGCTCATTGTATCTTGTGAGATTGCAAGGCAACGGCCCAAAGGATACATGGCGCAAACGGTGGGCTTCGCCTTATGGACCATGCACTTTCGATCCTTCAGCAACGGACAACGTTTGATACTGCCCTGCGGCCGGAGCCGCACGATAGGTAACCGAGAAGTTCCGCCCATATAAGTTTCGCAATACTGTTCAACTGCTTCTTCCTGCGAGATTGACAGCGTGGCCGCGATGTTATAGAGATCTTTCGGATTCAGCAGGATATCCTCCCGGTTGATGCAGCACTTGCCGCACTGCGTACAATGGAACCGGAACTTTTCATCCGGGCCGATCAGCATTTCCTCCAGGTGTTCTCCGATGTATTTCAGTCTGTCATCCATTTTGATATACCTCCGATATTCAAGAGTACGGCAGCCCGAAGGCTGCCGTTCATTTTGTGTAAACTTAGAGCTGGGGCGATATTTTGTCTCTCATAGCATTCAGTGCATCTACCAGATCATCCGAAAAGTTGATCCAGTCTGCAAGGAACAACTCAAGCGATTCGGCGTTATGGAGCGCGATGTCATCCATCTCCAAAAGTTCATACGGCTCATAGTACACGCAATCATACGGAATATGCAGAAATCCTTCCTGCACGACAAGAATGAAAGCGCCGAGATGTTTTTCGTCCGAAATTGGATAGCGCCAACACAGCTCGTTGCCAAATTCTTCGAGATATGCCTCGCGGATTTCCGAAAGTGCGCGATCTGAACAGCCATTCCGGTAAAGGTAGTCTTTTACATCCTCAGTGCTCATGAGCTTGTCTTTCGGCAGAGAATTCAAAAGCCCGGTCGAAGTATACGGATGCGTTTGGCGGCTGGTATAGTCAAGCAACCACAGGCAAGGTTTCGCAATATGCCAATCAGACCAATTTGCCTGGAGTTTTCGCTTGAGCAAAAGCTCTCCCAGATCCATACCGAAACTGTTCGTCGTTGTGTCGTCTTCCGGCAACGTCCTTAGCCGCACAGTGCTATTTGCCTGGACCGAGTCCATCAGGCGATTCAAATCATCTAAACCGAACCTATAATCCTGAGCAATAGCACCCCAGTAGTCCGTATCTTCCGCCCAGGCCCTGATCAGGATCTTCTTCCCGAGGAGCTCATGAACAGAATCTTCCAAGATTCGGCTCACGGCATCCCAAGACATTCGCCGGGTTTTCGAGATATCAATCTGTTCTTCCATTCAAATCCCTTTCTGCCCTATAGGGCGCATAGTATTGTGTATCTTCTTCATCCTCACGGTACACCCCGATATGCAGCGCCTGATCCGGTTCGCGTTCGGCATTGTACTCGACAAAGCAGACCAGCTCCGGCTCATCATCATTGCTCTGGCAATACACATTAATGGCCGGATACTCATCTTCGGCATACACAACTGCTGTAACAATGCAGCCATCCGGCATTTTCAGCGTTACATGCGGATTGAGCTTCATTGTGCGGCGCAGGTTATAGGGCCGAGACAGACTGAAGCGGGACCTGGGGACCTCAAACCTTGCTCTGGCTGAGCTGAGTGCTGCCTGTAGCGTGTCAAATATCTGATCCACCTGGTCCTGGGAATACCTGTAGACGGCAGTTCCAGCGCAATTTCCCAATAACCGAATCATGCACAGGAGCTTGTTGACCCGTGCTTCTGCCACCCGACGAAAGCGTTCCTCTTTGGTTTCTTTCGGGGGTTTCATGCCGGCTGCCCTCCATTCGGTCTACAGAGTTCATCTGCAGTCAAAATGTTCAGGGTGTAGCGCGTATTCTGTGTTTCAAATTGCAGTTCAAAAGGGGACAAGCTGCCGATTCCCACGATCGGGGAAGTGCGCAAAATCCCGTTCAACTGCTGGATATAAGCAGGACAGCCCACAGTGACAGCCGCAACAGGGCGACCTTCGATAATTACGCGACGCTTGTTCATGTTCTGACTCCTTTCATAAAAGAAAAGCGGAGCAGCATGTGCTGCTCCGCTACGATTGTGCTGCGGTTATTCCGCAATCATGCTCTCGAATTCTTCCTCAGTCAGGGTCTGAATGCCGAGCTGCTGCGCCTTGGTCAGCTTGCTGCCAGCCTTTTCCCCAACGATGAGATAATCGGTTTTCTTGGTTACCGAGGAAGCAGGTCGGGCGCCGAGCATCAGCAGCTTCTCCTGAATCCCGTCACGGGTATAGCCCATGAGCTTTCCGGTAGCGACAACGGTCTTTCCCCAAAACGGGGTCTTTTTGATGGATTCCATATCCGTATTCTCCTTTTTGAAATGTACTTGTGCCAGCAGCGGACGCCAGAGTTTTTCTTCCTCTGTGTCCGCATACCAGGCGTAGATGTTGTCATTCATGGTCTGGCCAAAATCCGGCAAGACCGTAAAGTCGAAATGCTTTTGCAGCGCAGCTTCAAACTCGTCCCAGGACCCGTGGAAAAAACGGTCCAGTTCACGACCGGCGTGCCTGCCGACCATTGGGATGCCGAGTCCGGCAATGAACTTTGCCAGGGTGCAGCTGCGGCTTTTTTCGATGGCGTCATGGATTCGTTCATAGGATTTCTCACCGAATCCGTCCGTGCTGATGATTTCATCCCGGAACTGATCCAGCTGATAGAGATCACCGAAATTCTTCACCCAGCCATGGCCAATGAATTTTTCCAGCGTGACCGCCGATAATCCTTCAATGTTCATCCGGGTTTTCTCACAGAAATGAGCAAACTTCTGCACTAGTTTGGCAGCGCAGTGCGGGTTCTCGCAGTAAAGCTGCCGCGTACCACCGGAAGTTTGGCGGATCGAGAGCCTGTGCCCGCAGCAAGGGCATTGCAGCGGCAGGAAGAAGGTGCTGCTGCGCGTTTCATTCTCTGCGATCTGCGGAATGATCATGTTGGCGCGGTACACCTTGATCGTGTCACCGATTCCAAACTGGAACGAATCAAAGATATCGACGTTGTGCAGATAGGCTCTGCTCACCAGAGCGCCGTCCATGTTGACGGGGTCGAACAAACCGGTGATACTCACCATACCGGTTCTGGTCGTTGCCAGTTCTGCACCGGTAAAGCGAGTTTCATACAGTTCATCCTGCCACTTCAGAGCAATGAGCCGGTTTTCATGATGCCCGGTTGCACCCAGACTACGCCCATACGAAACGTCATCATATTCCATGATGACTCCGTCTACCGGATAGGCAAAGTGCTTAGGCTGGAATTCGCCAACAGCATCGCGCACCTCCTGCTCCGTATGAGATTCGGGCAGGAAGATATAGGGCACAACAGAAAAACCACTGTTTTGCAGCAGCTCCTGCTGGGCCAGTTTGCTCTGATGCTCCAGCGTATCACTGACCAGGTCGAACGCCCAGAATTCCAGTTTCCGTTTCCTGGATTCGCCGGAGTCCAGCTTTCGCACACTGCCAGCAGCCAGGTTGCGCGGATGCGTGTAGTCGCCTCCCAGACTGAGATTGACCTTCTCAAAATTGTCCCAAGAGATGACGCCTTCGCCGCGCACCTCGAATGGCTCCCGAATGGGTATGGTGAGCGGGACATTCAGAAAGGTACGGACCGTATGGGTCACGTCTTCGCCGATGATACCATCCCGGCCACGGGTAATGGCCTGCTGCAGGCCGCCGTTCTCGTATCGGAGCACGATCGTCAGCCCGTCCATCTTCCAGCTGAGCAACACGGCTCGACCGGCGGCGAACTTGACCAAATCCTCGACCTGCTTGGTCTTTCCCGCTGACAGCATCGGTTTGGTATGGCGTACCGGAACCAGTTCGTCCAGGATCTCTCCGCCCACATGCTGCGTGGGCGAGTTGGACAGGATCAGTCCAGTCTCGGTTTCCAGCGCTTGCAGCTCATCCACCAGCTGGTCATATTCCCGGTCTGTCATGATCGGGCGATCCTGCTGGTAATAGGCTACGTCGGCATCGTGAATTTTGCCGATCAGTTCGCGCATGCGGTCATGCTCATTACTGTTTTGATTCGCACTCATGTGCTACCTCCTTGTTGAATTTCTCGTAAGCAACCCATTCAGGGTTTTCAAATATTCTGCGTGCGTGCAGCTCAAGCGCTTCCAACTGGCGTTCAAAATCCCTGTGCAGCCAAGGCATTTCTTGTTCGACCAGTTCTACAAGGCGCTGCTGAAGCGGTTCTTCGCCGGCGCGTTCAATAAGAACGCGGACCAGTTTCATCCACTCGTGCACTTCAAAGTCACCAATCTCCGTCTGGATGCCAAAGCGATATTGAACCTGCTTGCTGGCGCCTCTGCCGTCGATATGGATCACTCGCCCCGTACCGTAGTGACAGATTAAATCCCGGAAGGTGAGCTGCGCCGGGTCAAATTGAGAAGCAGAAACCATTGCATGGTTGCTCACTGCAGCACCTCCCCAAATGCCCAGTTGGCTTTTTCCGGGAAGACTTGGCGAAACACCTCCATGTACCTTTGCACGGCGGTGTTGTCCAGCGGTGCCAAGAGAGATGTCTCGCACCAGCAGATCAACTCCTCTTCCGGAGTCAGGTAAGGGTTCGGATAGAACTTCACGCCATCATAGTGAGGCGGTTTTGGCCTGTCCAACTGTGCTATTTCAGCCTTTGTGCTTGCCTTCATAATGAGTTCCGCTTTTCGCGCGGCCAGTGAACAGAGTAGCTCAGCATCATACCCTCTTTTTTTGTAAAGATGAAGCTGGCCGTGAAGTTTTTGCAATGATTCAAACCTACGCTGTCGCACTGTGTCGGCGGTATCGAAATCGGCAATCACCTGTGCATAATAGGGAATTAGTGTAATCGAATAGTCGCCACTTGCTCGACATGCATCTTTGAGTGCGTCCATTAACACACCCGCCTTTCTTTATAGAGTATCTATGTAAACGGGTGTGCCCGAAGGCTCCCCGAGAAAAAAGGTGGGGAGCCTTCCGACTCCAATCTATATAAAAAAAGCACCCAAAGGACTTTCATCCTCTGAGTGCTTTTGTGGCATAAAGCCAGGATACGAAATGGCGCAGGGCATCTTCCCTTCGCTACATTTCGTTTTGTGCCTCTACACTGAGAAGCATCAGAACAAAAAAGCGCCTGAAAGAAAGAATCTCTCAGACGCTGTGTAACAAGAATACTTTCATCGCTTAAGCAATGACGGATACTGACATATATAGTATATCTGATGTCTTGTTCAAAATCAATATCCGCAAAGCAATTCTCCAAACTTAAATGGCATTGGCCAACAATGAGGCCATTAACTATTTCTATCCATTTAAAACCCTGGACAACTCTTCCAAGGCAGATGATTCGTGTTCACCATCAGCGGTCAAAATCACCTCGTCTCGGTTGTTGATTGCAAGGGCAAGTACCCCAAGAAGACTTTTGGCGTTGACAGTACGTTGTTTATGTGAAATTGTAATGCGGCAGGGGAATTCGTTGGCCTTCTGTACAATCTTAACAGCAACCGATGCCTCTATGCCATTAGGATTTTTCACAATAATAGTAGTGCTTTCCATAAAGTTACTCCTATTCCAACATCTATATTATTTCCGCACTTGTATCCTGTTTGCATTGGACGATGTAGCAATCTTCCTATGTTTTTCATTTTGGGCAATGCCTGTCAGCTCCAAAATGGGAATCGCCCCAATAGGCATAGGTTCGTTTTAGGTTCTTGTTACAGTTCCTTTTTTATTTTGCTCTCTTCCGGTGGAAAAGCCAACCATTTTGCCTCGTAGAAATCAAAATAGAACCGCTGGCCCACCATGTTCTCAACATAATATTCTTTCACACGATACCAGCCACGTAGTTCTTGCTGCAGCAATCGATCAGTGGAAATTGGCTCCACCCATACCTCGTCATATTCATGCAGCTCAGACTTTGCAAGAGCCGGATTGTTGGGAACCGATGGGCCCATCAGAACAGGCGTCATGATGTACAATTCACGTATATTGGAAGTCGGCAAGGTTTCACCATTCGCAAAATGCAATTCCTTGGTTACTGCGTCAACAAATGCCCAGCCGCGAGTTGGAGAGAATACTGGCGTTTCATGTAAGACTGGAATCAGCGAAGAGTCGATTGGCTCAAGCCAATCTTTCCTTGGATCAGCTTCCTGAGAAAGTCCAAGCAAAAAATCAGTCGTGACTCCGTAAAACTTCGCCATACGAATCAAAGCTTCGATTGATGGTGCCTTCCGTTCGCTCTCCCAGCTGCTGAGAGCTGGTTGCGTTACCCCAAGTTCCTGAGCAGCTACCGTCAAAGTGATTTTCTTCATTTTTCGGGCCAACTTATATTGTCGTGCCATACCTGTCTCCTTAATCACGAACGATCTACCTGCCGAACCTACAGTATGATTGCAGTAAAGCTGTCCTAGACCATGTTCTTAATCAGGACAGTAACCAATCAATCAGGTTCAAAGATTTGATACCGTCATAAGAATTGATATAGTTCCTATCCATGGACAATACGATTTTCTCGTAGTTGTCAGGTATCATTCGAAGGGGCTTGAGTTCTCGATCACGCGTTTCCGGTGACTGCATACTTTCAGTCACTTGGATATAAAGCTTATCATCCGGTTTCTCTGCAACAAAATCAATTTCAGTTTCCCCAACTTTTCCGATATAAACGCGATAGTCGCGTCTGATGAGTTCCAGGAACACAATGTTTTCGATGATGTGCCCTCGGTCTGCATCGCGATAACCAAGGAGCATATTGCGGAAGCCCATATCGATGATGTAGTTCTTTCCCAATGTCTTCAGCAGTTGTTTGCCCTTTACATCGTATCTTCCCACAGAGAAAAAAATAAAAGCACTGCGCAGCATCGAGATGTACTTATCTACCGTTTTACCAGCGACATTTTTTCTGTTGCCCTGTTGAATATCACCTTCATGCGACAAAACATTTCCAATGTTGTTGGGAGAGGTAATGCTTCCGATGTTAGAGCAAAGGAAAAGCATGATTTTTTGTAGGATTCTCTGATCTACTTGATTGTTTCTCTGGAGGATATCGCGCAGCACTACGGTAGAATAGATGCCTTCCAGTGCTTGATTGCTTCTTGCTTCATTGAACTGGTATTCTCTCAGAATCGGCATACCGCCAAACTGCAGATATCTCTGAAATTTTTCTTCAGTTGTGACAGAGGGAGCAAATTCATAGAACGCCAAAAATTCTTTGAAAGATAATGGCAACATGCGGATTTCAACATATCTGCCGGAGAGCAGCGTTGAGAACTCCGTCGAAAGCAGATAAGCATTGGAGCCCGTAATATAAATATCCACATCAAAGTCAAGGCGGAAGGATTCAATGGCTTTTTCCCAATGCTCAACTGCTTGAAGCTCATCGAAAATCAAATAGGTTTTCCCTCTCTTGGGTATGCGCTCGCTGACATAGTCGTAAAAAGAGAGATAGGTAGTAATGTTTCTGTAGCGTAATGACTCCAGATTCATGTGAATTATATTGGCGTCAGGTACTCCACTATCGGACAGATATTGATGATACAGATCCAGCAGGGATGATTTTCCACATCGCCGGATGCCGGTTACAATCTTGACCAAATCCACATCTCGATGTTGAATCAACTGATTTAGATATTCAGGGCGATTTATAAGTTCAGTCATAGTGCGCCTCCTGATCTCTTTTTCAATATTATACTCAAAAGAAAATAAGAGGTCAACAGTTTCGGAATTTCAAGTCAGAAACTTATATTCGCATCGAATATTCCGACGCGAATGTCTGAAAAGTGAAAACATCAAGATTAGAGGTTGACGTGTTGTATTTAATGAACTTTGCCGGTGAAATAAGATAGCTCCAAAAAGGTGTACCTTTTTGGATACCGTACAATTGGGGGCGCACCCCCGTTTTCAACATCCGAAAAGGCTATTGTTGATTATTCGGATATATCTGAAAAGAAACAGTCATTTTCGGATGAAATTTGAATTCCCGAGGAGGTTTGAGATGAAAAAGATCTACGGTTATGCCAGAGTGTCCACAAAAGAACAGCACCTTGACCGTCAACTTAAGGCACTGATGGATCACGGCATAGATGAGCGAGATATTGTATCGGATCACGCCAGTGGCGCCAGTTTGGAGAGGCCGGGATACGCTGCTCTCAAAAGCACAATGCTGCGGGATGGCGACACGCTTGTTGTGAAATCCCTGGATCGGCTCAGCCGAAACAAGGAGCATATCATTCAGGAACTGCAATATTTCAAAAACCGGCACATCAAGATTCAGGTTCTGGATCTGCCCACGACGATGATTGAACTGCCGGAGGGGCAGCAGTGGGTTTTTGATATGATCAACAACATCCTCATCGAAGTGCTATCCAGTATCGCCGAGCAGGAGCGCCTAACCATTAAACAACGGCAAGCCGAAGGTATTGCAGTGGCCAAAGAGAAAGGTATCCATCTTGGACGTCCGGTAATTACATATCCTCCTAACTGGGAACACATATACCAGCAATGGGAAGATAAGAAGATAACAGCAGTTGCTGCCATGAAACAACTTGGTTTGAAAAGAAGTACGTTTTACAAATTGGCATCTCAGTTTCGAGCGAATAGAAAGTCGTAAAGATGCGCTGAACACTATGGGGCAACTTAGGTATATTGTACTTGGCAAGTAAAAGTAGACACCCGTCCTTTTGCGGGTGTCTACTTTCATTTTGCGGGTGCTTATTCTTTCCAGGGTAGCTACCGGTTCCTATTCGAGTGTGTTGATTTGGTATTACTCTTGTTCTATACCATCATAAAGCATTTCCTGCAATGCTTTTGCATTTGTCTCAAAATCCACTGAAAACATACTTCGACCACCCATACCACGCATACTGCCATAGGTATCTGCCAAAGGGATTGTTGCCTGGATAAAATCTGTACCCCAGAATTTGGGCGCTATGAGAGCCAAACTCAGGATCTCTTCATTTGTAAGGTTGGTCTGAATCAGCGGAAGAACTGTATCAAGCATAGAATTAAGTTCCAGCACGTTTAAATTTTTCACTTGATCAACCGCCGCTTGAATAACCGTTCTCTGTCGACCAATACGTTTCCAGTCACTATCAATCTTACGACACCGAGCGTAACATAGAGCTGTTTCTCCATTCAGATGATTAAGCCCAACAGATACGTCTTGAAGACCCTTATCGTATTGTCTAGAAATGTAATCAACTTCTGCCTGTGTCAAACAAATATCCACGCCACCTATAGCATTGATTCCATCAATAAAGGTATTAAAGTTTACACGTATATAGTGTGAGACGTCCACTTTAAAGCATTCGCGGATTTCTTTCATCATCAGCTCAGCACCGCCATATCTGAACGTATGCGTGAGCCAGTCATACTGTCCCTCATACTGCCCGTCTAATATAGGTACTCCCATGCCTCGCTCAAAACTAATCAAATGAATTTTGCCTGTTACCTTATTAAGAGAAAGAAGAAGGCATGCATCGCCACGAGCATTTGTGCTAAATTGCTCAGTCCGTTCATCAGTTCCTATTAGCAGAATATTGACTACATCGGAGTCTGTAAAGACGTCTCCAGTTGATAGTGTTGCTTCTCTTTCGTCGAGGCCTTCTGTGGCTGCTTGCATTTCTTCATTAGCAGCAGCATCTTCGTGATCAAACTGGTCGTAGCTTATATCATTGCTACTACTAATAGAAGAGGGCTCCGTTCGAGTGAGCCTGTTGAGCTTCGAGAGAACAAATCCATAGCCGAGTAATGCTGCAATGAAAAGAACGAGGATAGTAATCAGCACAATAAGGAGCAATTTGTTTTTCCGTTTTTTAGGTTTTTCCATACTTATTCCGCTCTCTGATGATGGTTCATGGATTGATTTTCGAACAATTAGTTTTGATAGCGATAGGAGTACCCATCGCCGTGATTTTTCTTTGTATTATTACGAACAACACCAAGTATCTTACTCTCGCTTTTTTTCAGTTGTTCCACGACAGTTTGTGCATGTTGGCGACGAGTGGAATCTCCAACTACCAATATAGTCCCATCACAATTTGGTGCAATTACAGCTGCGTCTATCACTCTACCAAGTGGAGGCGTATCAATAATTACGTAGCGATAATAGTTACGTATAACTGTTAGCAAGGCAGAAAACCGCTGACCGCTGAGCAATTCTACTGGATTCGGTGGATATGTACCTGCAAAAATCAAATCAAGAGCTTGATATTGTGTTCCGCATACAATATCTTCAAAGTTTGCTAACCCGGTAAGATATTCGCTTAACCCTATTACATGCTTAGCGTTTGTATTACGTCCCGCAAGTACAGACTTTCGCAGATCCGAATCAATCAGCAAAACACGATGTCCAAGCTCCGCAAGGCTATAAGCGAGTTGTAGCGAAACCGTCGTCTTTCCTTCGTTTTCATGACAACTTGTAACAGCAATCACCTGAATATTGGGGCCACAGAACTGCAAATTCGTGCGTAATACCTTATAGGCCTCTTGGACAAAGAAATTTTCTTCACCCATTAACTTGACCTTTATTTTGTTCATCTGTGTTCCCTCCGAACTTTTTTGGCATGTTGCCTACTTACTGAGTCATAAACCTTATAGTAGCCATAATTACGTCCTCTTTTTTCGTTGGCGTTTGGTATATTACCCAGAACACTCAATCCCAAGTAACGCTCTATATCTTCTGGTGTCTTTAGTGTATCATCCAACATCCAAGCAATGATTAGTGCAGAACAGACGATAACAATTGCAACTATTCCGATCAACAAATATTCCACTGTACCAATTTTGTTGCAAGGTTCAGATACTTCCTGTCCCGGTTCATAGAGATTAACTTGTTGAAATCCCATTGCTTCAGCGATTTTCTCCTTGCCCAAATAGCAGACTTGATCCGCAATTTCTTTGGACAGAGACACCGATGTTGTGGTTACTTTGACTTCTAGAATTCTTGTGTCATTAGGATTATTCGTTTCAATGCAATCATATAAATCCTCATACTCCATATTTAGCGCTAATGAATTAATCACTTCGTCAAGAACGGCATGACTTTTCAGGATATAGGTGCAATCATTCACAACATCAAGTGCCAAAGAAAAATCTTGATTTGTATAATTGTTTGAGGACGTATGATCTTGTTTTAAAATGTACAGTGTTGCGGTGGATTCGAACTCGGGTATAAAAAAGAGCCACTGGTACATGAATACCGCTCCTACACACAACAAAGGGGCCACAATTATCAGCCATGCCCTTTTGAGCAGCAAAGATACCAATTCTTGAAAAGAGATTGTTCTGCTCCACTGCCGTTCAACCATATATATCGTTCTCCTTTTAATTTAAATTTAGAATTGCATTCGGATTATAAAAGAACAATGCATCAGCAAGTTCTTTTCCATAGCGACGAGATACCTCTTCATAGGCAGCAGTCAGTTCAGGCGGACGGTGTTCCATGCTATGTGTATCAGATGCAACGACATCTACAATCCGATGTTGCAATAACTTTCTCACATTTGGATATCGACGCGGCTGTAAAACAGAAGATGCATTTACCTGAATAATGGCTCCAGCATTATGTAACTTTTCTACACATTTACTTTTCCATCGCAAAGCAGGGTATCGCTCAATATGCGCTAAAACCGGAATAAAGCCATGCCGAAGGAATGAAAAGACCGCAAATTCGATAACAGAATAAGATTCATCATAATCGAAATCGACAAGAATATTTCTGGTTCCATTCAGTGTAAGACATTCCCCGGATTCCAGCCACTCGATACAGCTGGGACTGTAATGTAGTTCATTCCCAAGGCATAACTGCAAATTTGGATATTTACATTTTGCGTATTGAGTCAGCAACTGATACATTTCCATGGAGCTTCCAGAATTATTCCCATAATAGCCAGGATGGTAGTGTGGGGTACAGCAAATACTAACCACCTGGTCTCTACAAAGGGCATCTAGCAACGCATACATCTGTGATAGCTTTTGTGGGCCATCATCTACACCAGCCAAAACGTGCGCATGTATATCTGTAAACTGCATTTACCAATGCTCCCTTCTGCAAAACTACCTGCCTATAGAAATTGGCCTTTTGGTTCCTTAGAGCCAAACTACCTATACAAGTATTGACGGTGTTAAATAAGTTTCTGGGAGTTTATATGCTTCACTGCTTTTTTTATTCGTTTATAGTTCAATGCAACCATAGGCAAACAATATAAACAAACTGTTAGCCCCAAAACAAAGAAATAGTGTAACTCCAGATGGATGAATACCTGTCTAGCCAGTCTCGCAAAGACCATGAACCCTATTGATTCGAAAATGAATAGTGCA
Organism: Ruthenibacterium intestinale; assembly: GCF_040096265.1. Taxonomy (NCBI): domain Bacteria; kingdom Bacillati; phylum Bacillota; class Clostridia; order Eubacteriales; family Oscillospiraceae; genus Ruthenibacterium; species Ruthenibacterium intestinale. The sequence goes on along the minus strand of NZ_JBBMFA010000111.1, from coordinate 26,885 downwards.
TAGTAGCCTTTGTCGAAAAAATATATTACCCTAGTCCCTAAACATTTTGCTGAAAGTTGCAACAAAAGCAATCCCTGTAACAGAGTTGTGATTAACGTGGCAAGCGCCGGCCCTATTTCAGAAAACTGTTTGAACAAGACGATATCTAAAAAAACATTCAAAAGGAGAGCGCTTACTGATACGGTCATGATTTGAAAAGTTTTTCCAGACGCACTCAACAGCAGCGTTATTGTAAAAACCACAAAAATATCGACTACGATATATAACATAAATACTGAGATACCGTATGATGATTGAAGATATTTTTCAGAATATAGAAACCGCATCAACTCTGGAGCAGAACATAAGGCACCAGTCGCCAAAATTGAGGTAGATACAAATGATAGCTCCAAAAATGACCGATACAGAGCAACGGTTTCATGATGCTTTTTTTGTGCAATATATTTAGTAAGGTACGGCAAGAGAACCGTACAAAATGAAGACATAATGAGGTCAAACGGAAGTTGTTTCGAAGCATTTGTATACACCGCAAGATTTACAGAATCCGTATAATACGAGATGATATATTTATCGCAATCTCGGTATAACGATCGAATAATCGTTGACATTGCCATGGGTATGCAATAGGTCAAAACTTCTTTCACCGAAGTCTTGTCAAAATGGAATAATTCAATCAAATATCCGTTTCTTTTGAGAACGATGTAAAAGTAAATAATCTGGAGGACATCTGTGATTACCTGACAAATCAGCACACATGCGATATCATGGATCACATAACAAGCTACAAGAATTGCAGCCAGTTTGAGAACAGAAACGATAAAATTTCTAACTGCAATATGCCTTGCCTTCCCAACGGAAATGAATAAAATCTGAAGCAGGGAAATGCTGTTTTGAGCAATCGGCAGCAACGCGGCAAACACAAGTAACCTCTTTACATCCGCATTGCTGAAATAGGCGGAAATCGGTACAGCACAAAGGAGCACAAGTATTGAAACAACTACACCGATGACAAGCTGAAGGGAAAAAATAGTGGAAACGCGGGCATTTCTCTGAAGCGGATCCTTTTCACGGCAGAAGAAATAATTGAGACCATCCATCATTCCCAAAATGGTAATGCTGCTGATGGAATTTGTTAACAGCAATATGGCCGAATAGGTTCCATAATCATGAAGAGAAAAATAACCCGACAATATCCTTGTCGTGATAATCCCAAGTGAAAGTGTTACTATCCTGACAAACATCAGCAGAAAAGAGTCTCCCGCAGCGCCGGAGAAAACAGATTTTACTTTATTTAACATCAATGGACTTCACCACTTTTGCAGGATTGCCTGCAACGATTGTGAACGGCGGAACATCTTTGGTTACCACAGCCCTTGTAGCAATAATAGAACCTCTGCCAATTGTTACACCTTTGAGGACTGTCACAAATTGTCCAATCCAAACATTGTCTTCGATGACTACAGGAGCATATGCCGCATGCTTCCAACTCCAGCGATCATTATTAAAACCGTACAAACTCATTTCCATTCTTGCTGAAGGGGAAATTGGGTGGTTGTTGTTATCATATATCTTCACGTCATTCGATATAATCACGCAGTTCCCGATTCGTATTTCGCAAGCAGAACCGATGAAGCTATTACTTCCGAGATAAAAATGATCGCCAATCTGGATTTTTCCTGTTTCAGAAACATAAAGACTTCCTTGGAGTAGCGAATTTCCACCAACCAAGATACGACCAGGATCGCCGGAAAGGTTTGTGCAGCGACCTGCATATCCGAATTGGACATTTTGTCCTAAAACAGCGTTTCTTCGATATGTGAAGATACATTTTTGTTTTTTCAGCCAAGTAAAGGGAAACATTAAACTTTCCTACCTTATCTTTTAAAATGCGGATAGTGCCTTATTGGTCCAACTCATCTCTTGGTTTGTTCCGATATTTAACTACACGTGCAGGATTGCCACAGGCCACTGCATAAGGAGGCACATCCTTTGTAACCACAGATGATGCTCCAACGATTGCACCATCTCCAATTGTTACGCCAGGTAATATAGTAACTCGACTGCCCAGCCAAACATCATTTCCGATTTTGACGGGGCGTTGAGGAGTGCTTCCCTGTCGCTGCATAGGAATATCGGTCCGTGATGTCTCATGATTATAAGTGTAAATAAAACACTCGCGCCCCATCATTACATAATCACCGAGAACGACCTTTCCATATAGCCTACTGTTCTCACCGATGCCAGAATAGTCTCCTATTTCAGTAGAAGCAGAAAAGCGTGCTCCTTTTTCGATATTGATGTGTTTCCCCACTTTTGCAAGCATCAATCGTGCGCAAAAAGCGCGAATTGACCTACCGCCCAGATTGATCTTTGCATATGACTTTGGAAGGTGAATACCAATCGTGCGATAAAGCAAATAACCAGTCCAATATGCAATATTCATTGTTACCTCTCATCTCTATTCGTTGCATTTTCTGATAGGCTACGAGAGTTGTGATTATTATTCCTATCCAAAGTGCTGTTTGATTTGTTCTTGACAAGTTTCTGTTCCTGGAATGTGTAAGGAAATTAGAGACATATACATCAGACCGTAAACGGGAAGAATGTACATTCCCTGCAAGGAACAGAATAAAGCGCAAAAAACAATTACTGCCAGATATCTAAATAAGCCCCTGCTTAGAATTTGTACATGAGCATTTCGTTGCACTTGAAAAACCAGCATTCCCAAAAAACCAAAATAGAGTAAAAAGCCAAGCAGACCAATGTAGTAAAGAACTTCCAAGTACAAGTTGTGCGTACCAAGTTCAAGAATCTCTGCAGCCATTCCTTCTCCAAAAAGTAGCGAACTCGCAGAAGATAATATTTTCGCCAAATAAATCTGAAACAAACTACTACGACCTGTCGTAAGTTCCTGTATTGAAGATGCACTAAGAATCCTAAAAACAGTTGTTGCAAACAGTGTATTGACGAGAATATACGCCAGAACACCTGTCCCTACTATAAATAAAATTCCCATCCACTTGCTTTTCCGCAAGATATGTAAAAAGCAAAATAGCCAAAAAAGGCATAACAGGAAAAAAAAGGTCTTACTGTAAGTCAGCGCTCCAAATATCAACAAGCTCGCTGTACCAGTCAGGAAAAACCGTCCTGATAACTGATGGTAAAACCAAAGTAGTGTAATCAAGACGAGAGACATGATAATCAAAGCCATATAATAATTGGGATCACGGTATAATCCTTGGAAACGTGTTTGAGTACTTTTCCAAAATGCGGAAACTTCCTGACCGATGATTCTGATAATAGGAGATGTATTTCGGAAAATCAGAGCATATATTGAAGAAATAATTACATTTGAAATAAAAACCTTGATACCCAGAATACTGCTCTGCCTATCCTCCCAGGAAACCATCATATATAGGATTAGGAGCTGGCTAACGCACAACAGGAAATTATTAATCGACATCTGCATACGCATCAACAGATAACATATCAGACTTAAAAAAACTGCAAATGATGGAACGATAACTAAACCATCCCGGAAAACGAACCAAATTTCTGCAGCTAAGACCAATGGGACAACACAAGAAAGTCCAGAGGGTGTTGAAAAAACTATTGATAGGCAAATCAGACCACAATAATCCACATTAAAGATCTGCCGATCATATCGGACCAATCGATACAAGCAAAGCCCAAGAGCTATATAATTTAGCCAAGCTCCCACAAACGGGGAAGTATAGATCAATGCCGAAATTAAGCAAAAGCCCCCCATAGGCCAGCGCAGATTATCCTGTTTTATTTGCGGTTTCAGCATATTGATCACCTGTTAGCAATGCAAATTGCTCCATAGCGAGCTGGTTTCCAATGCTCACATTCCGAAGCGTAGAACGCACAGCTTTCAGCTCTTTTTCGTTTCCAAGGATTTTCTCCAATGTGGCATTAAGTGCACTTTGCGAATTCGCACAAACCCAGCCTCCACCACGCGCTACAACCATTTCCTCACTGGATGTGGTTTGTGTACTGAGTACTGGAATTCCAAGGGCATAGGCCTCTTCAATAACCATAGGAGCAGCTTCATGATGCGAAGTGAGCAGCAATAAGTCCGCATTCACCATATAACGGTAAGGATTTTCCTGTTCGCCGTGAAAAAAGACAAAATCCTGGATACCTAACTCGGTAGCCAATTGGCGGAGATCGTCACGCATCATTCCATCTCCAACAATATGTAATTCTAGGTTGATTCCATGCTCAATCTCATGAGCCGCCGCCCGGATTGCCCGATCAACAGCCTTTTCGTGGGCCAGTCGCCCCACAACCAGGAGGTGAAATCGATTGGGAGTATATTTAACCGGCGAATCAGCTGCTAGTCGTCTTATCTCATCGTATCGGTGGAAGTTGCGTGCTGTGATGCATTTTTCCTGCAGTTCCGGGATAGTTGCCAAAAAAGAGTGCCGGCAGCCATCAGAACAGGCCGCGATACAATCGAACTGTTTGTAAAGTTTATTGTTGGATGAAAAATTGGCTCCGCACCGGCTGTAATCGCAGTGCAGATAGGCAATTTTTCGAGTTGCATGAACCTTACTAAGAACAAACTCGTTAACTCCTCCGTAAAAGGATCGCCTGTTGCCATTTTGCAGATAGGAAATGGCAACATCATACTTTTCAGGGATCTGTTTTTGGCTGCACAGCATCAAGCGAATTACAAAAGGGCGGCCCAATATCCGACAGAATGTAGCAAGGCATCCTCTCAGCAATTTGTCATATAAACGGTGGCATTCGCTTTGGCTTATCCCCAAATAGCGAAACAGTGAACATACGGAATAAACTTTGACCTGTTTTGGAAGCTGCGATATATAATCGCCTGTTTCACTGAAAAGGCACAGTGTGATATCGTACTGGTCTGAGATGGCCCACAAAAGATTGAGTAAGCTCTTTTGCACTCCACCGACCTTCATATTATTGTTAACTATCAGAATCTTCTTCATGCCTGGTTTTTACCCATCTTTCATAAGAGATCAACTGTGGAAAACTTTTGTATCCGTACCAAAGATAAGCAATACGCTGAAAAAAAGGCAGTTCCGTTTCCATCTTCTTGCTCGCAATACGCAAACAATAAGGCAATGCCATAATTCCTAGTGAATGTCGCGCCAGCGCACCTTTATCAAAGTAGTATTTTTTTCCATAACCAGAAAAACAGGTGGAAGTATCCTTGTTGGTTACTGCAATCGCCTCATCCCAAGCATAGATGTGCAAATGTTTTTTATAGCATTGCACAATAAAGTCGGTGTCCTCGCCATACGAGTATAGACAACCGCCACCGAAAGATTCCGTAAAGTGAAGATTGCAGCGTTGTACCGCTTCACGGCGAACAGCAATAGCGCAGGTACCGTATCGTAACGCCCGATAAAAGGGGAGTCGTCCTGTTTTGGGTAGTCGACTTTTGAATACCACCCCGTTTTTAGCATAGCGGATACCGAATACAATCATATCTGCCTTCGGGAAATGTTTGAACGCTTCAGCAACAATCTCTACAGCATTCTGTGTATATTCCATATCATCGTCCGCAAACAGAAGAATATCTCCTGTTGCGAGTGTCAATGCAAGGTTCCGGTTTTTGCCAACCCCTTTGGTCGCGGTGGTCAGCATTTCAACCTTAGCACCATCCATCATCTTTTCGACGTAGTTGTATGTATCTGCTTGATTTGCAAATACCGCATCACAATTATAAATATGCATTTCGCGATATTTTGAAAAATCTGTTTGCCACATGGTGGCACAAAGAATCTGAATTTTATGGCCTTTTATCATGCCTACCACCAATTGCCATATAACACAGGTAAGCAGCATCCTTGTGCGCAGGCTTAGGGCCTGCGCACAAGGGATACTGCTCACATTAGGTTATTCTAGAATCATCTTTCCGTCATCTGCAAAGGTGTACTGTCCCGGTTCAAGCAAACCGTTCGTTACCGTGATCCAATATGTTCTGCCATGCACAATCTCTGCGGTAGAGGTCTTTGCGTAATAGTAGTAGCCGTCAATTTGAATGAGACCTGCGCCGGTAGGAACATCGTTCACATAATAATAGAGGCTGCCGTTTTCAGCTACAATACCATTCTTTGCCGGCTCCGGGAATACAAGGCGGCCTTGCTCATCAAAGGTATAGATACCTGCGGGCAGTAACTCGTTAGTTGCCGTGACCCAGTAATCTCTGCCGTGGATTACTTCTGCAGTAGAAGTCTTTGCATAGTAATAATCGCCATCAATTTCGATGAGTCCGGCACCGGTGAGTACGCCATCCACATAGTAGTACAGGCTACCGTTTTCAGACACGATACCGTTCTTTGTCGGCTCCGGGAATACAAGGCGGCCCTGCTCATCGAATTTATAGATACCTTCCTCCAGCAAGCCGTTAGTCTTGGAGACCCAGTAACTTGCACTTGTTACAAAAGCGCCGTTGGAGGTTTTGGCATAATAGTAATATCCATCGATATACATCAGGCCGTTGGCAATTATGATGCCATCCACACAGAAATAGTAGTTTCCGCTGGTTTCATCGTAATAGATTCCGCTGATGGAAGTATCTTCGAAATGACGGATAACGCCGCTAGACTCGAAGGGATAGTTGATACCGGCGGGCAAGTCCAAACCGTTATTCTTTTCCACCAGATAATCGGTCTGTTCCTCATTACCTTTATAGGCTTTTCCGTCTGCGCCAAAGTAATAGTAGTTAATCTCGCCGCTGTCCAAGATAATGCGCACAAGGCCAGCATTCTTGATTACTTTTCCGTCTTCTACCCAGAAGGTATCAGCGCCGGAGTCATGGAGACCATTTGTATCGGACAGGAACTTACCGGTCACATCATCAAAGACAAATAATGCCGTTTCGCTTCCATCTCGAGAGATTGTCTCAAAGATGCCTTTGGCGACATAGCCGTCTTCCTTGAAATAATAGGAAGCTCCGTCGATATCCTTCCACTGACCGTGGACGATAACACCATTCTCCACATATCCAGTTCCGATCTCGTCAGTGAACCAGCCGTTCCAGAGCTGCCACTGGGCATAGAGAGTAATGTCTTCCGTGAGCTGGATCTGAGCTGCTTCATCTGCGTAGTCTGCGCCGCTTCCATCTGCAGCAGTGTTCCACCCTATAAATTTATAACCTTCACGAGTGAAACTGTTGGGAGCAAGAGTAGCGTCCTGTCCCTGGATAAAGGTTTGCGGCTCCATACTTCCCTCACCGCCGTTTGCGTCAAAGGTTACTGTGTACCGAACAATGGGGGTAGCAGTAAAGGTAGCCGTATAGGTAACATCTCCAGTTACAATAGCAAGTTCCGGGGTCCAGCCGCTGAAAGTGTAGGTGTTGTCTTCGTCAGCAGCTTTTTCAGGGAGTTCACCATTGTATTCTGGCATGGTGCCATATGGAACTTCTGCATCAGTTTCCAGAACAGTCTCGTCCCAATTCTTCCAAGTCACCGTATATGTATTCGGAATAATTTCAAACTGCGCAGTATACTCAATGTTCCCGGCAACAGGAGCGATTGCGGGCGACCATCCGTTAAAGGTATAGCTGCCCTTTTCATCTGCCTCCCGAATAGGTTCCGTGCCATTGTACTCAGGCATAGTGCCGTAAACTACTTCAGAATCGGTCTCCAGAATCGTACCGTCCCAGTTCTTCCAAGTCACAGTGTAACTATTGAGAGCAGCAGTAAACTGTGCTGTGTAGTCGGCATTTCCAGTGACCGGAACGATTTCAGGCGCCCATCCAGAGAAAGTGTAGCTGTACTGAGCATCTCCTTCCTTCTGTGGAACTTCGCCAGAATAAACTGGTGTTTCACCGTAAGCGACCTGCTCCGACTTCAACACAACATCACCGTTCATCCAACGGATTGTATACTGCTTTACCGTCTGACTAAAGGTAGCGGTGTAGGTGATATTGCCGGAAACTGTATCCACAGCCGGGGTCCAACCAGTGAAAGTATAGATGTACTGAGCATCATCCTCGCGGGTGGGAGCAGCGCCATTATACTCCGGCACGGTACCGTAAGGCACATCTTCGTCGCGCTCCAGCTCAGTTCCATCCCAATTCTGCCAGATAACAGTATAAGAATTGATTGCTTCCGTATAGGTAGCCGTATACTCAGCGTTTCCAGTTACGGTTGTAATCTCCGGGGTCCAACCGGCAAAGACATAACTATGTTCGGCATCGCCTTCACGTGTGGGTTGCTCACCTGTGTAAACCGGTGTTTCGCCATAGGCGACCAATCCGCTCTGCAGTTCCGTTCCATCCCAGTTTTTCCATGTGATGGTATACTGGTTAACAGTCTGCTCATAAACTGCCTTATAGGTAATATCGCTTGTAACAATAGACAGCTCAGGCGACCAACCTATAAAGGTATAACTGTACTGAGCATCTCCAGTTTTCTGCGGAATCTCACCGTTATATTCCGGCATGGTGCCAGAGGGCACATCCTCATCTGTCTCCAGTACTGTGCCGTCTTCGTTCACCCAAGTCACGGTATAGGAAGTCACGTCTTCCGTCCACTGGGCGTAAAGAGTGGTGTCTTCAGTCAGGTTAACGATTGCGCTATCAGCATAGGGGACGCCTGTACCATCTGCCATAGTATTCCAGCCAGTAAAGGTGTATCCCTCAAAGCTGAAGCTATTCGCGTTCAACACGGTGTCCGTTCCGCTTGCGACAGTCTGAGGCTCCATTTTGCCTTCGCCGCCGTTAGCATTAAATGTTATAGTAATTTCACTGGCAGAACCTTGTTGTTTCCACATGCCACTAGCGCTGTCCCAAACATAAGTACTTCCAGGCAATGCGCCGTCGGTTAGAGTGAACTCCTGTTCGGTTCCAACGTATTGCTCACCGTTATACAGCTTAGCAGAAGTAACAGGGATTGCATCGTAATTAGTAGTGTAATCCTTGTACATGTAGGTTTCTGTCTGCGAACCGGCACCATTTGTCATGACAATTCTACCGGTTCCCTGGCTGCTGATAACTTTCGCACCACTAGCAGTAGTATAGATTGCGCCATCAGAAAGAAGCAGGCCATTTACATCGATACAAGCATCGATTAGATCCGCTTCTGTACGATTATAACTTCTGGTAGGAGAATATATCGTCTTCTTGAATTTGGCTGTAGAGGCATAATTTGCCTTGATCCATTCATCGCGGTCATAGGTGAACAGGGAACTGCCAGAAGTGATCTGCATTGTAGCGCCTTCAGCAATGTTGATAGAAGCGCCAGCCAACAATGCAGCATCTTGAGTGAACTGAGTAGTACCAGATGCTACGTTGATTGTCATACAATTGTTTATGGGAAGAACATACCTATCCGAGGAAATGCTGATTCCCATAAGTGTCAAGGTCAAGCTGTTGATTCTTGCGTCACCGTTAACAGTGACCTCCAATCGATCCTGCTCAGGTAGGTATTCCTTGATAAGGGATCCGCCTTCCTCAACAGAGAACAGTGCATCCTTATTACCGATGAAATGGACTGCCGTTGATGTCGAAGTAGAAGCCGCAAAAATCGAAGTATAGACGAATTCATCGGCTCCAGATTCTAACGTAAGCTTAGTCTCAATATTCTGAACGAAATATTGATTGATAGGGAAAATCTTCTGCTTATTATTGTTCATTCCTGCGGTGGTAGTCCCACCACGGAAGTCACCAATCTGCATATTCTCATAAACAGTTGCCCCTGATTTTGCATTCACTTCGCCCTTACCGGAAATGAACCCATAGACATACAGAGCGCCACCCTGGTTAACAGTGATGGAACTTCCCTCATCCATGTAGATATAACCGTATTTACCATCTGGTGCACCTGCTCCAACCTGACCATAGGCATAATGCTTAGCACTAACACTAATGGCACCATTAACCGAAAGGGAAGCCCCCTGCGCCATGGTAAGCTTACGGTAGACCGAGGGAGAAGTACGTTTATCACCCGTTGTTGCAGGAGCAGTGGTGTAACAGGTGTTGGCTGCATCAAAAGGAATTAAAAGGATAACACCCTGCGATACGGTATACTCTCCTGCGGGCAGAATACCATCAGATACAAGCGAAATTTTCTGGATACCATTTTCTACTGCATAAGCATTAGCTTGATTCAAATCTGTAAACTTGAACCCACCCACATCAAAAACAGGCGTTTCTTCAGGGATAAACTGGGCAGTAATTGTTTGATCGCTATCTAAATACAAAGACAGTGTTGCTTCGCTTGAAAGATACTTTTCTTCTAATACGCTGTACCAACCAACAAACTTATAGCCAGAGGCTGGTGTAGCGTTCAATTCATAGGCAACGGTAGAGGATTGTGTCTTCTCCGTTTCTGCAGTAACTGGCACGCCGTCTACAGAGTAGCTACCATTTTCCGCTGGCAGGAAAATAGTAGTGGTCTGTCGCTCAACAATCATCGACAAATCAGTGATGGTGATGGATGTTGCCGCTTTCGTGTCGTTAGATTTTAGGTATACCTTAATGGAAGCACCCGGCTCCAATGTGCTGGAGTAAGTCCCATTTTCAGTAACATTAGTGCCCGCAACTTGGATTGTTCCATTATTTTTAACGATTGTATAAGAGAAGGATAGTTTCGCAGTTTCGCTTTTGTTGTTTGTGAGAGTCAGTGTGGTTTCGTATTGGGTGTCGCCACAGGTTCCACCCTTTCCGATTGCTTGGCCTATAAGAGAGTTACCTCCGGTTACAGACCAACTTGCTTGTGCGTCATCCTCACTTGTATAACTCGCGCCAATATCGGGGTTACTTAGTCCAGACAGCACACCACCACCTGCTGCGTATGCTGGTGCTGGAAATACCATGAAGAGTGGCAATAGCATAGCTGCCGAGAGTAAAAGTGCTGTGAGACGCCGCAGAATTCTTTTTTGCATAATATCATCTCCTGACTTTTTTCTTGGATCGAAGTTCCGCGTAGAAACTTAGACCGATGCAAAAAGAGAGCATAGCCCAAAGATGTGAAATGTGAAAAATGCCGAATGAATGTTCGGAATATCGCAAAAACTCAACGAAGAACCTAAACACCCCATAGGCAATCATATAGATAGGATAAGCTGTTCCGTTTGTCTGCTGGTTAATAATACGGTGTCCAAGCCAAACCAACAGAATAATATAGAATAGAATTTCCATTTCCCGAGTCGGCCAGTGCAACCCAGATGTCCCCGGAATTAGTAGGCCACTACAACATCCAGCAATAATGCAGTTAATGCGAGCGCACATGACCGTACTAATCATGCAAATACTAAAGATATCGAATACATCTGTTACTTTTCGTTTGAACAGTTTTGCTCCAAGCCAGTACGCTACAGGCATAAAGAACACGCCACCAAATAGGCTCATATTATCGAAGCTGCCCTCTGCAAATCCTGTTTCCAAAAAGGCGAATGCTTTGACGGTAACCACTCCATATAGCGTATGTAAAAGGGCAATAGGCAAAGCGGCATACCATCTCATACCAAGCCGTTTCCCCAGCAGGCAAAGCCATGAAAACGAAATCAGTGTGCCGATGCCTAAAAGAATCAGTAATGCAAAATCCGCCCTCATACGCATCATCGCCTCCGATTGGTGTGTGAAATTCCAGATAGCCCCCGGGAGGAAATCCTCCCGGGGTTATACACTGATTACAGAATCATCCGCCCATCATCTCCAAAGGTATACGGGCCAGCAGGTATCAAATCGTTGGTAGCGGTAACCCAATAGGTGCGGCCATGAACAACTTCGCATGTAGAAGTTTTTACATAGTAGTACGCGCCATCCAGTTGAATCAGGCCAGCCGGGGTCAGCACATCATCCACATAGTAGTACAGGCTTCCGTTCTCCGCTACGATACCGTTCTTCTTTTCGGGTCCCGGATCAACAGTGGGCGGATCAATCATTTTGCCATTTTCGTCAAAGGAATAAGGACCAGCAGGCAACAGACCGTTGGTGCTCGTGACCCAATAGGTTTGACCATGAACAACCTCGCATGTAGAAGTCTTCACGTAATAGTACGCACCGTCAAGTTGAATCAAGCCGGCCGGGGTCAGCACACCATCCACATAGTAGTACAGACTACCGTTTTCTTCTACGATGCCATTTTTCTTTTCCGGATCCGGATCAACGGTAGGCGGATTAATCATCTTGCCATTTTCGTCAAAAGCATAAGGTCCAGCAGGAAGCAGATCATTGGTAATCGTGACCCAATAAGTCCGTCCTTTCACTGCAGTACCTGTACTGGTTCGGAAGTAGTAGTAGTCTTCCCCAACCTTAGCCAGTCCAACACCATTGCTCCAATAGCCATTCTCAATCAGATAAATTTCTCCTGCTTCATCTGTGTGCAGGCCAGAATAGTCTTCTTGCCAAACGGCTGTTTCTTGGTCAAACAGGCAATAGCCCAGCTCCGTGTTACTCCCGTACTTATACAACTGTTGATGCAGGTCTGTCACGAAGTAGCCGTATGGGGCTTTTCCCGCATAGTATTTGTTGCCGTCAATCTCTACCCAACTATTCATGACCCATTCGCCGGCCCATTTATAATGGAAGCCTTCTTTTGTATGGATCAAGTCGCCTCGAGTTAGCACACGGTCTGTGAAGGTATAATGGTATCCGTCAATAACCTGTTGACCGTCCAACGCCATTCCAGTATCGGGATCAAAATAGTAATATTGATCGATTTCGTTCTCCCTAAAGATGCGCCACCCTGTAATGAGCATACCATTAACGGCGTAGTACAATTCTCCGTTCAAATCGAAGCGACCCGTTACTTTCCCCTGACATACCCCATGATCATCAAAGCGATATGCGCAGTTTACATTCTCATCCTCATAGCTGGGTACGATTTGTATGCCTGTTACCGGCACATTATCCTTATAGTAGTAACGGTCATCACCAGCATTGCGCCATCCCTGCCAGATAGATCGATCCAGAGTAAAAGCATCCTCGAAACTCTTATATGTCGTTTCGAAGTGTCCTCCACGCTCACTGGGGTCTTGGGGATTAATGTAGGGATAGATATCATACTGCTGCTGCATTGAGGGTTGACTTGCTAATCCGTACAGAGTGCTTGACCGCAGATAGATATCATAACTTAGTTTGCCCTGATTGGTGATAGCAAGGCATCCGTCTTTATCCCAAGCTGCGTCCGCACGAGCTTTTGCTTTTATTCCACTAAGGATACAAATAGGATTAGCTGTTGCCGCATCAATTGCTGCTGTTTGTTTGTTCCAGTTGAAGGTGATAGTCAGAGTATGCGTATTCTCATCAAATTGTGTATCTGTTAACGTGAAGTACTCATTGACCAATGTTACATCCGAAAAGTCAAGTTCCAAATTGGGATCCATTTTCAAATTGACTTCCACCGTAGTCATTGTACCCACACGTTCAGCAAGTCGAAGTAGCAAATCCCATGCGCGGACATTTTCAATGTCTCCACCAGCGACCAGCCCCAAAAGCGGCTCAATTTTTTCGGGTACAGGTACAGCTGTCATGTCCAACGCAAAGATATAGGAAATGTCCATTTCCTGATTTGGATCAGTGATATGATAGTAAACCTCATCTGTTGTAGTGGAATTGGTCACATCACGGTTCCACGCAAAGGAGTCATCGCCTGCCATGGCAGAGTCAAAGTCAAAAATTGCCTCTCCGTTTTTATAGAGCGCAAGTTCCATGGTGTCTTTAATCGAATAATCCTTTGCCAGCCGGGCAGTTACTGTAACGTGCCGAATACCTGATGCTTCATCGCCTACAAAAACAAACCCTTTGATTTCGCCGGCTGCAGCACTCAATTCAAAGCTAACATCTGACTCGCAAATAGCTACAGGGTTCCCGTTCCAAGTCGCTTCAACAGGGAGCGTTAGCTCAGCGCCATATACCGCATTCATGCCATCTTTTGTAAAGCTTAGTCCATCAGGTTCAACAACTTGAATGGTCTTACTACCAAGGACTAAACCATCCAGCTCTAGCGTAATTGTCGCAGAGCCAAGCGCGACTCCAGTCAACACTCCATCCTTGAGGGTAGCAACACTTTCATCCGAAACCCGTAAAACAGCTCCTTCAGGCAGCGGAGCGGCATTTCCCGAACCGCTAACGCCCACTGCAGATACCGTTAAGGTAGCTCCAACTGTCATGAAGTCCTTATCGGTAGTAACCAAAGCATGATCAAACTCTGTAGATGCTTTGGCCGTAGAAATAACCATAAGCGAAGAACTAACTGACCGTTCGTAGCCGTCCGAAGGGCGATTAACCACTGTCAGACTATCCGAGCCCTCCTGTTTGGCAGCATATGTAGTGGAACCGCCGCCATCCAAATTGATAGCGGTAACACATCCCGCTTCCAACATGATTTGCGCAATCTCTTCCATGCTGCCACCTGCGGAGAAAGGCTCCTGACGGCCATCGAGTACCATAAGTACTACTTTGCCATCCGCAGTCAGGCCAACACAAGTGCGTGAAGCACGGGAGCTGTAATAATTTTCGGTAGGCGTAACCGCAATTTTCCCATTGCGAACGAGATAATTCGCACCGCCTATGGCCTCTTTGATCTGATCTCTATACTGGGAATACTCCTCCGGTCCACCAATCATAGCGGTACCGTCTTTCAAAATCGCAAAGAAGTTTTCACTTCCCACCCCATTGTACTCTACACCTTCCATGACAAGTGCACCGGACGGGCGCCCTGTGGTCATGTTGTAAAAGTCACCGTTCACACCAACAATAGGGGTGAAGTTCTCAATATAGTAATCACTATCCGGGTCTGAATACTTCGCTTGTGCTGCTGCGATCTGGTCCGTTACACGGGCTGTACCCCAAACCGAGCCATCGTTATTCTTATAATTAGCGTAAATGCCGATATCGTCACGACTGATATCGATTGTGGCTGTGTAAAATACAATCTGTTTTTCGTCAGCTGTCAGAGCATACGAAATGTTCTGCTCGATGCCGGGGGCAAGGTTAGATAACTCTTCGTCAAAAACAGTATAATAAGGATTCTCTGGCTCGACAGGTGTGAGATGATCCTTTGCTAATTCATAAAGATAGTCAGCAAAAGCATAACAACAAGCTGTACGTAAATCGGCATCTCCGGTTAGGCCACGTTCGGTTTCCAGGAGACCAATACCAGAATTCGAGGAATATGCCTCATATATTGACTCTCGCACAGTTGGAATATCGAACGCATCTTCAAATCGGTTGATAAGGAAATAAGCTGCTCGATCAGTGTCGTTGAGTTCGTTGGTATAATAGGTTTCGATAAGAGAACTCAGGGAAGCATTACCAGAAAGATTGCTCATGAAATAAAAACTATCCAAATCTGCATATATGTCCTGGTAACCGAAAGATGGAGAATTATCGTCATCTACACCAAGATAGTTGGAACGGATTTCTTCCGCCATCGTCTCCACGTCCGTAGCCGCCAGTTTTCCCTTGGTATAGGCCATTAGGTCGCAGATATCGCCAGCCCAGCTACCAAAATCTGCTGAGGTCTGTATGTTCTTGTTGTAATAGGCGATGTTCAGGGCTCCAAACATATGAGCAAATTCCACAGTCTGCCCATTTGGCGTTTGGAATACGCCAATACCGCGCAATGCTTGAGCTGTGGTGCCATTAATGGTATCCTGCTCCATCACATACGAAACAAAGGCTGTGTTCTCTGCACCTGCAAGAATCGCCCAACTGTCCGTATTGTACTTTTCAACGCCGGTACGGATATAATTGATGACCAGCTCAATCGGATCAAGGCCACTGTTAAGTGCCGCATAATCTCGGGCATATCGCTCCAGAACCTTCAAAGTGCTCACAAAAGTACTGTAATCGGTTACTGTGGCAACAGAAGGCTCACCCGCATCATTCGGCTCAGAATAGTTACCTGTGCCTTGTTCTTCATCCACCACGGTGTCAGGGTTATTAGACGACTCGGGCTCAGACGTAGACTCGGGCTCAGACGTAGACTCGGGCTCGGACGTAGACTCGGACTCAGACGTAGACTCGGGCTCGGACGTAGACTCGGGCTCGGACGTAGACTCGGGCTCGGACATAGACTCGGGCTCGGACATAGACTCAGGTTCAGTTGTAGCAGCAGATTCTGTTGCAGAATTGGTTTCTTTCATTGTGGTCGATGTTACCGCGCTATCCTCGGTAACAGTTAAGTCGACTCCACCATTTTCTGCCGTTACATCGGCCGCATAAGCAGTCATCGGTGACAGTATACTTAGTGTCATCGCCACAGTGAGTATCACAGAAAGGCATTTACGCCACACTGTTTTTACTCTCATTTTTCATCCTCCTCACACTTCTTTATTTCAGATGATCAATCAGATAATTCAGATCTTCTTGCATTGCGGAAACACGATTTTTCTCTTCATCCGACAAATCATCACCAAAGACCAATTCGAATACCTCCATGTGGACGTCCCGTTTTGTCCCTGATTCATCCGTTAGCTCGCCTACTAACACATCTTCACTGACTCCGATTGTTACTTGGAACATAGGATAATCTGTACCATTGATTTGGGCCGAGAAGATAACTTCCAACGAGTCTCCATTATAGGTATTACTTGTTATCAGATAACTCTCCCACTGTTCGGGATAATACAGGTCACCATAATCTGTATGGACGATCATATCTTCGGAAGCGGTGGCCTCTGAATTTTCTTGGGTGAGAGCATCAGTCTGGTTACCATCCGAACCAGAGATAATTTGGCCTTCAGACGCATTAGCGCTGATGCCATCCACAGGCTCAGAATTTCCAATAAAGTTTCCGATTAAAATCCCTACAATTAGTGTTAGAATTAATGCCAATAAAATTAGCAAGAGAGTTTTCGATTTCTTTGTGCTTTTTCCCATAGCTTGTTCTCCGATCTGTATGATACTAATTTCAACGTATACTTCGAGTGAATTCTTTTATTTTCAGATTTTTCTGTACATCACGATACAATGTGTATGGATGCGACAAGTCGACAATCTCACCATGCACCTTTTTCCCCCTCTCGCTTACAGGTGTGGGAACTTGATAGTCCCCATACAGTTGCATTAAAATCTCATGGTATTGTCGAGGCGCTGGAAATTCATAACCTTCAAACAATAGTTTTTTTGTTTCCAGAAACCACTCTCTGGGGTATATATTCTTGCTGTATTTTGAGGACGCCGCAAAAAATGTATGTACTTTCTTTGTATGATTTCCTCTTTCATTCCGAACAAAACTAGCTAGAATCTTACGAGGGAACAAGTGCGACAACAAAATAAACAATTTCTTTTTGATGTTGTCGGTAGAATATCCCCTTGCACTTAAAGCCTTTGCTATTACAAGTTTGGATGCCCAGAATTGCATTTTACGAAGAAGCGGCTGATCGTACAGATTATCGCACGGAAAAATATCAATATATACACCCATGTGGGTGTCATAATCTTTTGGGACATATCGTTCAATGCAAGCCGTTCCATTTCTTCTAAGTTTTGTGAAGAACATTGGCCAGTGCGAAGAGAATTCTGCTTGGAGGTAGAATGCGCGTGTATCAATCTCCTGTGCAGCGATTTTTAGAAAACGCTCATACTCCGGTCGAAGCATCACAATATCCAAATCATCGTCCCAGGGAATAAAGCCCTGATGCCGAACGGCTCCCAGTAACGTACCGGCAAAGAGTGTATATTGAATTTGATGCTTTTTGCATATGCGATCCACTTCGCGAAGCATTTCCAGCATTACTTGTTGATGCTCCCTGAGATCATAACTCATTTAAATCGCCCTATTCATACTGTTGTGTATCCGTAGATACTTCCATAAATTACGGCATGCATATACTGCAAAATATCGGACTGCGGTCATCTTACCTACACCAGCCGTAGCATATGTTCTCCATTGCATTTTAGCGGCACGAATTTTATTGCCTGACTTACTGTGTCTTCCGATACGATAGATGAGCAACGGCTCATTAACCCCAGTTGCATACGGTATTGTTCGGAGAATTCTGAGCCACGTAACATAGTCTTCATGTATCATAGGGTCGCGGATCATTGGATATCGTTCCAACACATTTTTTTTTGCCAATACAGAAGAACAGGAAATCAAATTTTGTTTTAGTAACTCCTGATAGCAGATTTGCTCTGGAACCTTAAGGGTGTAGCCATAAGGAATACCGCGCTCATCAATAAAAGAAGATCCCGTAAAACAGAGAACGCTAGATTCATCATTACTTAGCGCCACACATTGCTTTTCAATCTTATCCGGCTGCCACATGTCATCGCTGTCTAAAAATGCTATCCAGTCCCCGTGCGAGAGGGCAATTCCGCGGTTGCGTGAGCCAGATACTCCAAGGTTGGTTTCATTTGTAATTACATGTACACGCACATCTTCACGCGCAAACTGTTGCGCTATTTGTAGAGTATTATCAGAGGATGCATCATTTACAACTATCAATTCTAAGATTGTATAGGTCTGATCTAAAACTGATTGGATTGCTTGCGCAATGGTCTTTTCAGCATTAAAAGCAGGCATCACTACTGATATTGCAAAATCACCACTATTGCTTCTCATTTTTACCGTGCTCCTTCATGGGTAAAAACAAGTTTGACCGTTTTCAGAATGCACCACATATCCATCCATGTATTGCGTTCGTGGATATAATACATGTCGTACACAATCTTTTCTGCCGGTCGTAAATCATAACCTCCACTTACCTGAGCCAATCCTGTAAGACCCGGTTTAACTGCCAGTCTCTCTCTAAAGCCGTGAATATAGGTCTCAAACTCCTCGTAGAAGCAAGCCCTCTCAGGCCGAGGCCCCACAAAACTCATCTCTCCTACCAATATATTTATTAGCTGAGGCAGCTCATCAAGCCGCGTCTTTCTCAGGAACTTTCCAATGTTAGTACACCGAGGATCATCTTCGTCTGCCCATTTGGGACCATCTTTTTCTGCATCCAAAATCATGGATCGAAACTTCAACATTGTAAAAGGGCGACCATTCTTACCCAATCGTTCCTGGCGAAAAATGATTGGACCAGGGGAATCTAAGTATACAAAAAGAGCGATTATGGCCATAGGTAACAATAAAAGGATTAACAAAAGGACCGAGAACACAATGTCAAAAGTACGTTTGAAAATCAGATAGGCTTTTTTGACTTGCCTATCGGTCGAATATGATGTTGTCAGCAGATGCTGCCTGCTCCCGGTTAAGCTGTAAAAATCATCTTGAGAAAAAACTGGGACCTTATTCTGGACTATTTCAGCAAGAGCTTTGTTCATTTTTCCTTCTCCTCACACTACTTTCAAAGAAAAACCAGCAGGAGCACGGTCGCTCTTTGCTGGTTCAATCGTAAATGTTTCCGCAATCTTTCTTCGGAATTTACTGTATTCCGATAATCCCCGCAAAACTCTATTGGATTAGACCAGGAAAAATATTCGTTTGTAACTGCGATTCGTTTTTGTTCTAATCGGTAGTATTGTGGTGATTTTCAAAAGAAACAGAAAGACTTTCCTGGTCGGGCAGTATTTCCTCGACCGCACTATCCATTAGTTTGATTAACTCTAAAGCACTACGGAAATGAGCTTGCTTATTCTCCTCTGCCCAAAGCACCGTTCCTTGCCATGTAGCATTTTGCCGATATTTAACATGAACCAAAAAGGTAGCCATATTACCTCTATTCACAGATAGCTGCTCTTTACTCAACTGCCTACGCATCTCCTTTCTATGGACTGCTCTTTTCCGTTTAGGCCAAAAACTACGCACACGCAGCGCTGCTTGAGGGTAATCAAGTTGGTCACACAAAGTATCTATATTGACTATCAGCTCATGCTGACTATGGAATTGAATGGGCCGTGCCGAGTAATAATGATAAAAACGTCCGGTATAGTATCCGTCGCAAATCAAATCAACACAGATGCAACATAAATTCGGTGCATATCTGTTAAGGCTTTGACTCTGTATAGATACCACCTCCCTCGCTTGCGAATAGCGTTTATTACCCTCACCGGATAAATAGCTCTGAGCTAATCGAAATAAACACGCTTAAAAAGTGTAAATGTACTGCATTACAAATTCACTTGCGCAGATAAGCTGCAAGATAATTAGCTGCTTCCTGCTGGTTCATAAAAGAGCCCCTAATCCCACAAATATATGAAACGGCATCGTTCCATTCATGTATGCTGTACTCCCCTGGAACAATTCCCCGTAGAACACGCCGCAAAAGTACATGGTTTGATTTAAGACGCAAGTCTGACAGGTAGAAACACCCCCACTTGCCTACTCAATGTTTCAAGCAAACCAATAGTAGACTTCGTTACAGCCTCTTTTGCTCTTATTTCGTCAAGTATTGCGATTAAAGCTTTGCTACCCAAAATTGATACCGCAAATTGGCATGTGGGCGATTGAGAGGTTTCTACATGTGATAACTTTGCAGGAACAACTGTAATAGTTATCGATTTTTCGTTCGCTGATGCATCAGAAGAAGGCTCACCATCCAACTGGACCTCAGTCGCATTTAAGAAACAATCTACAATTCGCTCAACCGTCTTTCGATTGGTGACAGTGGTACAGATATTGTTTGATGCCGAATAAATCAATAGAACCCCCTCGCTTTCACTAAAATTTAATCCAGTAGCCCACTGCACTAACGAAAGAAAAATTAGACTTTTTCGAGCAGCTGTTATATAATGGTAAAAATGCTTTTTTCGTGCTGTTTTATGTTGAAATAGAGAGTTTTGTCCACATAACGCTATTGGTTATTGCGAACGAAAAATTTCTACATTATACGCTCAAAAATATGCAACATGTGTACGATTTGTGATTTGAATCACTATTTATGACATAGACAATGAATTGCTTTTACAATTACTTATCAATCTTCATGCGCCCAACGTAAAAATGTGTCTTGTGCAATTTCCAACTGTTTTGCCGCCTTGCGTGATGAAATTTCCCCCTTCTTCCAAGTCTCCTTTATTTGATTGAATGTTTCAGGGCGATCTTTAGGGGGTCTGCCGAATCGCACACCACGCTTTTTTGCTGCAGCGATACCTTCTTTTTGCCGTTGCCGAATATTCTCCCGCTCGGTCTGCGCTACATATGATAAAATCTGCAGCACGAGATCCGCAACAAAGATGCCTGTTAGATCTTTTCCTGTTTCCCTTGTATCCAAAAGCGGCATGTCTAACACCACAATATTGACTCTTTTTTCTTTTGTGATAATTCGCCACTGTTCAAGGATTTCTTCATAATTTCGTCCTAAGCGGTCAATCGCTTTCAAGACTAGCGTGTCTCCGGGCCTTAACACACGAAGAAGTTTTTGATATTGTGGTCGATTGAAATCTTTTCCACTGATTTTATCTATAAAAATATTGCCTTGTGGAACTGGAAACTTCCACAAGGCTATCAGTTGTCGTTCTTCGCATTGTTCCTTTGTTGAAACCCGAACGTAACCATAAATGATTCCCATGCTTCGAAACCTCCTAAAAGTACAATCTTAAGACGTTGTAGCGAATACTATCAAAAATCGCTATCAAATCAATTATACCTGTCAGAAATGTTCAAGCAGAATAATCCATCTGTGAAAATAAAATGCTCATGAAATGGCACACTTTTGGCAATAGTAATGCCGATGACGCGGAAAATACGTGATGCTATAATGTTACTGTCCCCCATTAGATCGTGAGGCATGGCTTTTGTGGCCAAATACTCTCTTATGGGGGATTTTTTATATGAAGTATTGTCCTTATTGTGGTGCGCCCTTGCAGGATTCTGCCGCTTCGTTTTGTTCGGAGTGCGGGCAAAAACTTGTTCCCGTCCAGGAAGAAAGCTGTTCTGAGCAGAAGAAGAAACGGTTTCCACCTATCTTTCGTGCCAAAAATCAGAAACAGCAGGCAACGGACCCCGTTGTGAGCGAGCGGGAACCGGCTCCGCCAGACGAGTCTTTGCTGGATGCAGAATCGGATCGGAACTATGACGGGTACTATGATGATATTCTGCCCACCGATCTGGGCAAAAAGAGGGAACCAGTGGACCGATTGCTTGTGATTAAAGTTTTGCTGCTTTGCACAGCATTTTTTCTGATTATCTCCGCATGTGTTGTGGCGTTGTATCTGCTTTAACTGTTGCAAAACCGACTGTATTGGCAGTGTAATGTTAGTATGAATAATCAACAGCCGAAAGAGGTGTTAATATGAGATATCTTGCTAAAGGGATTGTTCAGAAACAATCTACAGAGCATATCCTTCGCATTAACCACTTCGGCAGTGAGTTTGTGCTAACAGGCCTACGCGCAAGACTTTGGCTCGATGCACGGCTGAACATTGCCGAAACGGATGGTAAAGATTTTGCTGAAGAAAAGGAACTTCGTCAATTGCTGAAGATGGAGCTTGTGGAAGAGGTTGGCCCTGACGCGGTTGATGAATACCGTGCCTTGACTCACTGTGTCATTGTTCCGGCTCAACATCGCGGCCTTTCTCTCCCGCTCGCACCCGTGGAAAACAATCTGTTGCACTGGATCACTGGTGCAGGGTTGCGGCTGACAATGGCCGAGCTTGTGTATCTGGAAGAGCATAAAATCACCCCGGAAGCCGGATGGCTCGGGGAAGAGAACCGCCAAAAACTCACTGAGATGATTTACACAACAGATACGATCTTTGACAATATTCTGGAAACCCAGATGGAAGCTGCCGCATGCCGGGATCGCACGGTACAAGCGATTCTCGCACTGCTACGCAAAAAGCGAATTCTCCTGCTGTGAGGTAGAAGTATGAACAAATTGAAAGAATTGCCGCCACCTCTCACGCGGCAAATCGTATTTCGTTTTGTTGGGGCCGGACTGAGTTTGTTTGCCTGTATTTGCTCATTCCTGTTATACGGTGAACCGTATCTGAGCATTTCACTGCTGGCGATTGCCCTGGTCGTGGGCATATCGGGTGCATGGTTTTACTACACAGTTGCCACTGGGCAATATGTTGTTGTCGAGGGGCGATGCCAGAAGGTTGAGCAAACCTACCTGTTCCGGAAAAACAAATCTGTATATGTGTTTGCAGATCCTCACACAATTAAAGTGGTACCGCATCGGCGGAATATGGAGGTGCAGGTCGGTGACATGCTGCGGTTCTATATTGCATCACGAACGCCGGTTTATCATGCGGATCACTGTGAAGTGCTGAGTGGTTATATGGCGATGGAAATTTTGAAAGGGGCAGACAAATGAACCAGGTCGATGAAATTGTCGCATTAGCTGAAGAAATCCCGCAACTCATTAAGCAGAACATCACCCCCGACGGGCACTGCCGCTTCGACCCCGTTAAGACCAAGATCGCTTTGGAACTGGTCAAATATGAAATTGAAAAGAGCATCAGGGCCCAGTCTCTTCCCAGCAATTGACGAATCAACCGAGCAATGATATAATGACACCATCAGTATCAGGGTTCCGTTTGGGAATGCCATAGTATCTGGTTACAAAGTGTCAATGAGCACATCCGTGCTTGTTGGCACTTTTTTTATTTTCTGGTTTCCTTCCCAATCCGGGATCGAAATATATCATTGCACTGCAGGCATCCCTGCAAGAAAGGAGTAATCTTATGTTAAAGGTCATCGCAACTGATGTCGTCATCTCGAAAGGGTATGACGGCGCACCGGCACTTCGGTTCTCTGAGAAAGGGGTTCGGTTCAGGGTCGGCAAGAAAGTCTATGACACCCGGGCCGAAAACAACCAGCGCTGGATCAACCTGTCGGTAAAGGCATTCGGGCAGACCTCTGAGCGCATCAAAAAAATGCAGCTGAAGGAGGGCTCTTTTGTCAACATTCTTGGCCGGTTGGACGAGGATGTGTGGGAAGATTCCTCGACCCACGAAAAAAAGAGTGCCACGGTCATCATCGTGGACGAGATCGAATACTGCTCTTCCGGCAAACACGCAAAGGACAACGCTGATTCCGCTGAGCAGACGGCGCCTTCGTATCAGGCGGCCTCTCAGCCTGCGGCACAACCTGCCGCGCAGCAGAGTGACAACTTCACCGGCTATGAGCCCTTCGGCGGCGCCAATTCTTTTTTTGATGAGTAAACTACAGGCCAAGGTGCCTACGCACAAATGATTCACGCGAACAAAAAACGCACATGGGTATGAAAATTTCCCATGTGCGTTTTTTTGTACCACAAGAAAGGAAAAGCCATGAAAAACAAGGAATTTCAGCGCCGCCTGGTCTACGACACCCTGATTCTTCTCGGGGTGTTTACGGTAATTCTGTTCATGTGCCGACTTTGGCCGCTCATTCTGCTGTGCATCCTGGGCCTCTTTGCGGCGATGATTCGCCTCTTGTTTTTGTCACGCAAAGAAACGGTGATCATTCAATCCGTACCCCAGGAACCCGCAAAGGCAGAAACAGAAAAAGATCTTCAGCAGCTTGCCTTTGAACTGGCAATCCGCCGGATCACCGAACGGGTCACTGACGACTTCCCGCAGGCAAGATGGGTTTGGAAATCTCAGCATGCCAAGGAAGATATTCTGTCTGGTCGCGATACTGCTATTCTGCTGAACCAGGCCGGCGGTTATCGTGAAGCAATTGTACACATCCAAAACCTCCAGGTAGCCGGTATCACTTACGGCACATCTCCTGAACCGGAACAAGAGGCACCGGAAGTCCCGGAGCCTGATGAGGAACCGGTATCGAATCCTGACAGCCAGGCCTCAGAAGCCGAGCCGGTGGCTAGTGCCCCTCGGGTGGACTATGAGCTGCTGGCATGTGAGTGGGTTGAACTTCATGTTATGGAATTGAACAGCCGATGCAACGAATGTATCGCAAACGGAGATTCCGAACTCGCGATCCCCGCTTCTGAGCTTCCTGACCCCCAGTGCTGGGAGTATATTTGCCGTGAGCTGGTAAGCAGCGGTATTAAAGAATGCAACCCGACCGATGAGGGGATCAAAATCAATCTCAAGCAGAAGAACTGCAGAAAGGAATGACATTCAATGAGCGTATCCATTGCGAACCTCTTCAATTACTCCCGCGCACTTCCGGAACCGTTTGATTCCCTGACGAGCAAGAAGGTGAAGGTGGCATCGAAATATGCCAGCGGCACGGAGGCAACGCTGTGCGGCTCTGTGATCAAAGCTGTTCATGCGTTCTATCATTGCGCAACCAACGGTGGCGAAGGTGCCGTCGGTTGGGTCGAGAACAAGAAATGTGTCGCCGAATACAAATCCTCCATGGGGCCGGATCTCTATCATCTGGTAGTGATCGATGTCGCCAGCGGGTCTGCACTGGCAAGCGTTTACGACAAAAACACCGAGACGGCAGAACAATATGTTGCCCATGCCAGCAAGCGTGATGGTGCGGCTTTGTTTTTCTGCCTGATGCCTGTGCTGATGTCGGACGATGAGTTTGCAGACAACTATAATGCCTACAGCAATCAGATTGCTGCGGGATATCCGGATATGAAGCTGGCCACAGAATCCATGGCACTCATGTGCGACAACGCGTATCGCCGCATCAAGGATGAAACCTGTGCTGCGCATATCAAGATCAATGTGGATAAATCCGGGAATCTGCTGCGGGTCTCTCCGGCACAGCTGGACTCTGGTGTGTTCTCTCCGACCGATGTGGTTGCCGGTGAATTTACCATTTTCGCCAAAACCGGGAGAGTGGTAATCTCCAAAGCCACCAACGAGATCAAACACAGCGATTTTGAGGGCAAGTATGTCCTCGATCCAAGCCGGAAACTGTCTGCAGCGGAACAGTCGTTGGTTCCGAAACTGCCCGAGTGGTATATCATTCCTCCCGAAGCAGTTGAGATCTGTAAGCACGCGCAGGTGACCACCGGTAAACCCATGCAGATGCGGAATTTCCTTTTGCGTGGCCCTGCCGGTACCGGCAAGACAATGGGCGCAAAAGCGATTGCTGCAGGTCTTGGGCTTCCGTACATGAAATATACCTGTTCTGCCGGAACCGAGATTTTCGACTTTATCGGCAGCGTGTTCCCTGAAACCGATTCTTTCTCCACTGGAGATGCCGAACTGGATCGTGAACGGGAGATGCTTAAAACCATGGGCGGGATCAACTACGAAAATGTGTCCAAGCTCATGCAGCTTCCGGATCTGGACGATATGGATTATGATCCGGCAGGCGTCTATCATGCGCTGACTGGTGAGGAAAAACCCGATGCTACCACACAGGAGTGCCTGGCCGTTGTGCTGGATAAGGTGACCGAGAAAGTTCGGGCATTGACCGCTCACAGCGATCAGCATCAGAGCACTGGACAAACCTATACTTATGTGGAAACGGATTTTATCAAGGCTCTGAAAAATGGGTATCTTGTTGAGATCCAGGAACCTTCCACTATCATGCAGCCCGGCGTTCTGGTAGGTCTGAACTCCCTTCTGGAGCAGGATGGAACCATTACGCTGCCGACTGGCGAGATCATCAAGCGGCATCCGGACGCAGTCGTCATTGTAACGACAAACGTGTCTTATGAAGGCTGTCGTGGCATGAATCAGTCGGTAACAGACCGTATGAGTTTAGTTAAAGACGTCGAGCTGCCCCCGCCTGAAGTGATGGTCCAGCGTGTTATGGCCGTTACCGGCGCCACCGATGAATACCAGGTTTCTCAGATGGTCCAGGTCGTAAATGACATGACGGACTACTGCCGAAAAAACAGTATTACGGATGGTTCCTGTGGAATGCGCAGCCTGATCGACTGGGTAATCAGCACCGAGATCTCCGGTGATCCTTACGAGTCTGCACTCTACACCATCATCAGTAAAGCCACTGCAGATGAAGAAGATCGGGAGGCGCTGATCAGCACCATTCTCGAACCGATTTTCGCACCTAAGCGGAAATCGGCAACAGCATAACGAAAGAAAGACTAACTATTAAAAGTCAAGTCTAAAATGAAAGGTTTTTGAATGAATTGCAAAAATGCATTTCAGATATAGT